>NZ_JBBNLO010000022.1:0-43204 GCF_040092405.1 Collinsella sp. CLA-ER-H2 | reverse complement strand
AGTAGACGTCGTAGTCCTTCGCGAGGGAGCCCGTGAGCCTCAGGCGCACGGCCTCGACGGCGCGCCCCTGGCCGGTGGTTCCGCCCTCGGAGGCCGAGGGGGTGTCCCAGCCCTGCCAGCCGATGCCCGAGACGTGGGCGTCGATCTGGACGGAAGAGCCGTCCGAGTAGTCGGAGCTGTCGAGCGAGAGCTTGAGGTCCTCGAGGGCGAGGCCGCGGCCGGTGGTGCCGGCGGTCGCGCCGTCGGACACGGCCCCCTGCCAGCCCACGTTGGAGACGTGGGCGCGGTAGGTCAGGGACATGGGCTTCTTCTTGAAGGCGTAGTCGACGTTGGCGCCGTCGGACGAGGGGGCGGCGTCGCCCTTCTTGACGAGCCTGACCTGGACGGCCTCGACGCTCCTGCCGAAGCCCGTGGTGCCGGCCTCCCCGCCGTCCTTGGCCCAGGCCATCCAGCCGATGTTGGAGGCGTGGACGCGGTAGTAGACGTCGTAGTCCTTCGCGAGGGAGCCCGTGAGCCTCAGGCGCACGGCCTCGACGGCGCGCCCCTGGCCGGTGGTTCCGCCCTCGGAGGCCGAGGGGGTGTCCCAGCCCTGCCAGCCGATGCCACTTACATTAGCGTTAATTTGTACAGAGCCATCTTCAACGGGATTCAAGATGCTGACTTTAAGATCCTCCACTGATTTAGACTGCCCCGTAGTGCCAGCCGTAGACCCGTCGCGCTTACTGCTCATCCAGCCAATATTCGAGACATGCGCCTCATACTGAATATGCATCTTGCTGTCATCTACGTTCAAAAGAGAACCGTTGAAGCAGTAGTTCATGTCACAGCACCCGTTAACGCCCGGGACATTGCCGCTGCTTGAATACTGCCAGAAACTGTAGCTGCCAGCATAATCGCAACGCCAATTATATTGAGCAACCCAATGGTCATAACCGCTCAGAGACGGACTATCCAAGTAGTTGTTGAGCCAGTTAAGGTTCGCATAGATACCCGACTTAAAGCCAACGGCCTCCATACGGTTGCAAAAAGTCTGCGCAATCTGAGCGAGCTTATCTTTGCTGAAATTCGGATCCTGCAAGATATAGTTATCCTCAAGATCGTAATAAACGGGAAGCGACGGATGATGGCCACCGAGCCAAGCAAGCGTTCGATCGGCTTCTTTATTTGCATCCGCAACAGATCGAGCATAGGAGTAGTAGTAGACGCCATAAGGAATACTGAGGCGCTCACATTCAGCAGCGTTCCTTTCAAAGGAATCGTCAGGCTTTCCATAAACAGGCCCAACCCTGAGGATGGCAAAATCAATCCCTGCGGCCTTAACCATATCCCAATCAACGATCCCCTGGTAATTACTGACGTCAATACCGCGCGCAATAGCACCATTGGGCAAAGGATCGTCAGTTAAAGACTGCGCATCGATGTCGCCATTGTCAGAATCGATAAGCACGCCGTTTTCATAACGCCAAGAGTTAGGCTCTAGGGAGTCGGCTTCAGAGGAATCTGTCTCGATGGAAACATCGCCCGAAGCCTCACCATCAGAATCATCAGTGCCCGGCTCATCGGCACCAACTCCGGCCTGATCGTCGGAAATAAAGTCTGAATCCTCGTCAGGACGAGCAGCATTTGCATCGTCGCCGTACCATTCGGTTGGACCTTGGGAATCCGAAACATCGTCCTGTGTCCCCTGGGAACTTTCATCTTGGGATCCGCACTCTACAGACACTTGAGATGTCGATTGCGAGATAGCGCCAGATTCAGCTGACAGCGCATATGCACAGTAAGGCTGAGAGACTTGCGACCAAATCATTACTAGCGCGCAAGCCAAAACCGCATACGCTTTTAGACGTTTCATATATATCCCCCAAGATAACAGCTGAATACAGCAACACAATCAATGGTTATATTACCGCACTTCAAAGAACACATTTTGAGCTTGGAAAAGCGATGCCCCCCGACACAAAAAGAGGCGCTCCTATTACGGAGCACCTCAATAGGCTCTATGCAAAAGGTCTTGCGGCACCGATCACACGACCGGGAGCGTTAACCGAACGTTCGGTAACTCCAATTCCCGGCCACGAATCGATAATTCGACCGTTTCCGATATAGATTCCAATATGACCCTGGTAGTAGACCACATCTCCCCTCTGCATGGCAGAGGTGCTTACCGGCATAAACGTATTGTTGCGATACCAGTTCATAGAGTTATACGTCTGCTCAGGCAGCCAACGATGGTTATAGGGGTTATACCAACCCATATCCATGCCAGTCGCATACAGACATTGCAGTACCAAGCCCGAGCAATCAACCGCATCCCCTGGCCAAGAGGACCACGGCTCAATATAACGCGTTCCAATATACTCGCGAGCGCGCTGAACAAAAGCGTTAATGCAATCCTGACGCGAAGCGTTATAGGGAATTCGAGAAGGCGTAACGTACGTAAAGTAACCGGTGCAGTACGAAGGAAGCTGAACGCTATTGCAACTAACCTTTGGATAAGATCCCGGGGTCTGATATCCCATATAACGATAGGTCTCAAAATACGAATCAGACGTAGAGCCTGGTGCAGAAGCGCCCTTGGGGACAATCTTTACCTGTAAAGCCTGAACAGGAATGCCAAGCTTCGTGGTGCCCGCCGGTGATCCATTTTTGGTCCAGCCAAGCCATCCGTAATTTGATACATGGACGCGATACCAAACATCAAAGTAATTAGATATCTCGCCAACCAAGTTAATCTTCACAGCTTGGATTTGCTGACCTTGACCAGTAGTTCCCGATGTGGCCCCATCTGAGACAGCAGATTGCCAGCCGATATTGGATACGTGAGCGGAATACGAAATGCCACCGCTCATGGAGCCATCGGAAAGCGATAGCTCCATGGCCTCCATGGCACGGTTCTGCCCAACCGTTCCGGCAACTCCGCCATTGCCAACAGACGCTTGCCAGCCGAGACCGGAGCAAATTGCCTTAGCAGATAGTCCGGGAAGCTGGATCAACGCAGCATGATCTTGAACGGGAGCGTCGGACGAACCCTTGGCAACCAACTTAATTTGAATTGCCTCGGCCTGCTTAGACAGTCCAACGGTGCCGGCTGCAGCGTCATTTTTAGCCCAGCCAAGCCAGCCATAATCCGCCGCATGGATACGGTAGTAAATATCGTATTTTGAAGCGTCGTTGCCGGTCAGTCTTAATTTAACCGCCTGAATTGCGAGGCTCTTGCCAACGGTGCCAGCATAGGAAGCGCCCGAGACGTATGGTTGCCAACCGATATTCGCAACATGTGCCGACACTTCAACTGAGGCATCGATGCCTTGCGTCGTAACATACAGCGCCTGCAGGGAACGAGACATGCCCGTCTGACCCGCAATCTCGCCATTGCCAACGGGAGTCAACCAGCCCGCAGAAGCAACGTGCGCCTGAGATACAAGACCGATTCCAGGCGTTTCGATAAACGCATTGGCGGTGGAGCCAGGCGAAGACTGACCCTTACTTACGAGCGCAATTTCAATGCCGCACAAACCGGAAGAGCCACCAGAAACGCCACATGCCTGACCATTAGACGTCCAGCCCGTCCAACCATTACCGGAATCGCATGCTCGATACCAAATGTCGTAATTAGCAGCGAGCTGACCGCTCAGCGACAACTTAATCGCTTTAACAGGAGCTCCTGATACTGCTTTGGCAGCACCGCCATCCGTTGACGAAGCGCCCCAGCCTGAATACCCATCCATAACAGAATAAGTAATAGACCCGTTATCAGTTTGACCGGCAACGCTCAGGGCAATAGAGTTCAGCAGCCTAGCGCCCTTGCCTCCGATCGTGGCCTTTTGACCGGAAGAGGAAGCTAGACTCTCCCCAGAAACGGCCGATCCGGAAACCGTAACAGCATCTGGATCGCCGATAAAGACCTTAGCCGAAGAGCCGGGCGCCGCTCCGCCTTTCTCAACGAGAACCACTTTGACGGCTTCGATAGCCCTGCCCTTACCGGCAGATCCAGCGGCAGCACCATTGCAGGCCCAATCGAGCCAGCCTATGCCTGACACATGAGCGCAATACCAAATGTCATATTTCTCGGACGCCTCACCGGTCAAGCGAATCTGGACGGCCTCAAGGCGTTGCGCCTTACCAGTCGTACCGCAACGCCCTTCAGACCACTGTTGCCATCCAATATTCGACACATGGCCACGAAGTTCAATAGCACCCGAATGGCCGTACCAGTCAAGCTGGGCTTCAAGAGCTTCCATGGAAAGGCCCCTACCGGTTGTCCCCGCAACAGATTCACTTCTAACGGGCGACATCCAGCCAATATTCGAGGTATGCGAGCGAACGGAAATCGAAGCGGGATCATCGCTACGGTTCTTAAAGGGAGAGGTAGTGTCGCCCGGGGCGGGGTCGCCCTTGGGCAGGACCGCGACCTGGACGGCCTGGACGGCGCGGCCGTAGCCCGCCGAGCCGGCGTCGGCGCCGTCGCACGCCCAGCCCAGCCAGCCGAACTCCGCGGAGTGGACGCGGTACCAGACGGTGTAGCGGGCGGCCAGCTCGCCGGACAGCCTGACCCTCAGGGCCTCGACGGCCCGGGCCTGGCCGGTGGTGCCGGCGGTGCCGCCGTTGCCGACGGCGGGCTGCCAGCCGACGTTCGAGACGTGGGCCTCGACGGATATGGCGTCGGCAATCTGTTCTTGAGACGCGGCTCCATCCACTTCAAGTGAGATTTTAAGCGCCTCGAGATTAAGGCCCCTACCCGTCGTTCCGGCAACCTTACCCGAACCAACCGGATCCATCCAGCCAATATTCTGCACATGGGCAGAAACACTAACGTTTTTGACGGCAATCTGATCGTTGGAGGCAGAATCAACGACGGCTTCGTTTGTCTCCCCCGACAAAACCTGCTGCGCGTCTTGCGGCTCGCTATCTACGGAACCAGCATCCGATTCTTGACCCTCAGAAATCAGCTCAACTTGATTGAAAACAGACCCTTCAAGATGAAAGCTGCTTGAATCGTCAGATCCGTCAATTGAATAATCGGCATATGCAGCAGTCACGACCCATGATTGACTCATGAACAGCGCAATAACCACAAGTATAGAAACGGACACATATAAGAGACGCTTCACGATTCCACCTTCTTTCGACTTCAACGGCGTCTATTTAAGGACGACCGCCTGAACTCCTCGTTGCGAGTATAGCGAAGCAATGCGCTGAGCCGAGTTAGAGACATAGCCAGCGAGTGAATCGGCAATGTAAACGGTGCCTAGGGAGCGATTAAAGCCTCTTAAGACAACGGTATGAGAGTTGGTATAGGTTCTATAAACCCTTCCACCATAAGCCTGAGTCGCATAGCAACTACCCAAGTTTTGCATACCGATCGTTGACCAAATAATAACGGGATGTCCAGCTTCCAAGTACGAATAAAGGTCATAGAAACCAGTACCGGTCACATCGTAGGCTCGCAAGCTACTGCCACTACTAATCAAGAAGGAATTAGCCGTGTTGGTCAAGCCGGGAGCGGATATGCAGTTTCCGTTCGAAGCACTATGCGGATTACCCCAAAACGCCGTCACAAAATCCCAGCTGCTCTTAGGCATATACGCATCTGCAATAACGGTTTTGCCCAGCCCAAATCCGTAGTAGTTGAGCGCATTAGTCAATGCAACGGACTCGCAACCAGTCGGAAGCTCAGGATTCTGCATTGTGCAGGGAACGTTGAGAACAACCGAATTCGGATGCAAAGGGCGGTCCCTGTACGCGCCCTCCGTTGGGCCCGGGGCCGCCGAGCCCTTCGCGAGGATGCGGACCTGGAGCGCCTCGACGCGGTAGCCGATGCCCGTCGTGCCGGCGCGGGCCCCGTCGCTCGCCCACCCGAGCCAGCCGTAGTCCTGCACGTAGGCGCGGTACCACACGTCGTAGTACTCGGAGAGGTCGCCGGTCAGGCGCATCTTCACGCACTCGACCGCCCTGCCCTGGCCGGTCGTGCCGGCCACGGCGCCGCCCGATACCTCGTCCTGCCAGCCGACGCCGGAGACGTGGGCGCTGTAGGACAGGCCGCCGGAGACCGGCGAGGAGACCTCGGCGGCGATCGCCTCTACGGCGCGGGCCTGGCCGGTGGTGCCGGCGGTGCCGCCGTTGCCGACGGCGGCCTGCCAGCCGACGCCAGAGACGTGGGCCCTGAGGCTGAGCGAGGGGACGGAGAGCTCGGCGGGGGCGCCCGACGAGGGGGCGTCGCCGCCCTTCTCGACGAGGACAACCTGGAGGGCCTCGGCCTGGACGCCGAGCCCCTCGGTACCAGCGGCCTCGCCGTCCTTGGCCCAGCCCAGCCAGCCGTAGCCCGCCGCGTGGACGCGGTACCAGACGTCGTAGGAATCGGAGACGGGGCCGGAGAGGGACACCCTCACGGCCTGGACGGCGCGGCCCTGCCCCACCGTGCCGGCGTAGGAGGGGGCGGAGGCGGCGTCCTGCCAGCCGATGCCGGCCACGTGGGCCGCGATGGAGACGGAGCTCCCCTCGCCCGCCCCCTCAAGGGAGGCGCGCACCGCCTGGAGCGCGAGGCCCCTGCCGGTCGTGCCGACGTCCTCGCCGCCGCCCACCGCGGGCAGCCAGCCGCGCTCCGCGACATGGCCCTGCAGGACGAGCGACGGGCCGGAGGCGGCGCCGGAGACGTAGGCCCCCTCGGCCGGACCGGGGGCGGCGGAGCCCTTCGCGACGAGGGCGACCTGGACGGCGGTGAGTCCCGAGGCGCCGGACTCGACGCCGGAGGGCTCGCCGGCGCTCGCCCAGCCGAGCCAGCCGCGCGCGGAGTCGCAGGAGCGGTACCAGACGTCATAGCGCTCCGCGAGGCCGCCGGACAGCCCGAAGCGGACGGCCTTGAGCTGGAGCCCGCCGCCCGAGGCGCCGAGCTGCGCCCCGTCGGAGCTGAGCTCCCCCTGCCAGCCGGAGCCCAGCAGGAGGCCGCGGTAGCCGACCGACCCGTCGGACTCGAGGTTGTCGACGGTCGCGGCGATGGAGCCCAGCACGGGCCCCCTCTCGGAGCCGAGCGTCAGGACCCCGCCCGAGAACGACGAGCCCGCCGGCGAGCCGGAGACGGAGAGGGACGACCCGGACAGGCGCTCGCCGGCGCCGCGGAAGGCGCCGCCGGCCGGGCCCGGCGCGGCGCCGCCCTTGGGGACGAGCACGACTTGGACGGCCTGGACGGCCTTCGCCAGGCCCACCGTGCCCGCGGACGCGCCGTCCTTGGCCCAGCCGAGCCAACCGTAGTCGGAGCAGTGCACGCGGTACCACACGTCGTAGGACGAGGCGGCCTCACCGGAGAGCCTGAACTGGAGCGCCTCGACCGCCAGGGAGCGCCCGGTGGTGCCGGCGACGCCCGAGGTCCAGCCCTGCCAGCCGACGTTCGAGACGTGGGCCCTCACCTCGAGGGAGGAGGATCCGTGCCCGTACCAGGAGACGGAGCCCGGGCAGGGCCTCGAGGGCGCGGCCCTGCCCGGTGGTGCCGGCGACGGCGCCGTCCGAGACGGAGCCCTGCCAGCCGATGCCGGCGACGTGGGCGCGGTAGGATACCGAGGGGGGCTCGGAGGACCTGTCGACGAACGGGGTGGCGGTGTCGCCCGGGGCGGGGTCGCCCTTGGGCAGGACCGCGACCTGGACGGCCTGGACGGCGCGGCCGTAGCCCGCCGAGCCGGCGTCGGCGCCGTCGCACGCCCAGCCCAGCCAGCCGAACTCCGCGGAGTGGACGCGGTACCAGACGGTGTAGCGGGCGGCCAGCTCGCCGGACAGCCTGACCCTCAGGGCCTCGACGGCCCGGGCCTGGCCGGTGGTGCCGGCGGTGCCGCCGTTGCCGACGGCGGGCTGCCAGCCGACGTTCGAGACGTGGGCCTCGACGGATATGGCGTCGGCGCCGAGGGGCTCGCCGGTCGAGGCGTCGGACAGGACGAGGCGAAGCGCCTCGAGGGGGAGCCCCCTGCCGGTCGTGCCGGCGACCTCGCCGCCGGCGACGGCGCCCATCCAGCCGATATTGGAGACATGGGCCGAGTACGAGAGCGAGACGGGCGCGGCCGCCTCGGACTGGGCGGGCTCCGCCTGGGCCCCGTCGGCCTGCGGGGCCTCGGGCTGGGAGGCGTCGGCCTGCGCGGGCTGGGCCTCGGCGGGCTGGGCCTGCGCGTCGCCCGGGGCGGCGGGGGCGGCGTAGGCCGCGGGCCCGCACAGGGCCAGGGCGGCCGCGACCGCCAGCGCGGCGGCGGCACCGGAAATTCGTTTCATGGAGCGTTTCATGGAAAATCCCCCTAATCTAGCAACGGTTTAGAGTCTACTAGATTGGGGGAACGGGAACCAAGCAATGATGCACCAAACGATTCAACGCATCGTTTGGAAAACCTACAAGGCGCCAAACTCGCTCTCGAAGGATAGGTTTGGTCCGAGCCATGGATCACCGTTGAGGAAGAACTCAGGCCAGCGCTGAATGAACAGCGCTTGCTCGCGCTTCCAGCGGCGCAGTTTTTCCTCGTTGGCCTCTTCCCTGCCGCGCGAGGTGAACTCGTAGTGATACAGCTCGGCATAGGGCGTAAAGATGGTGCGGTAGCCGACCTCCCACACGCGAAGGCAAAAGTCAGCGTCGTTAAAACCGACGGCGAATTCCTCGTTATAACCGCCAACCTGCTCAAATACGTCGCGTCGGACCATCTGGCAGGCACCCGTTACGGCGCTAAAGTTGCCCGGGCGCACAGCGCGGGCAAGATAGCCCTCGCGCTTTGCCGAGAAGTCCTGGTTGGCATGGGCAAGTGCGCCACGCACGCCAACCAAAATGCCGGCATGCTGCACCAGATGATCGGCAAAGTAGAGTTTGGCGCCCACCACGCCCGCATCGGGACGCTGCAGATAGCCCATCATCTCTTCGATAAAGTCGGGGCTTATGACCTCGGTATCGTTGTTGAGCAGCAGCAGATAATCGCCCTTGGCGTGCTCAACGCCAAAGTTGATGATCTGGGAGTAATTGAACTCACCCGGCCAGTACACAACGCGCGCGATGCCCTTGCCTTCGGATGCTGCAGCCACGCGCTCTGGCAGGGTTTCGTAATACGCAAACGTCTCCGGGGCTTCGCTGTTGTTCTCCACCAAGACGATCTCGTAATTGGCATACGTTGCCTTCTGAGCGATCGACATCACGCAGGCATCGAGCGTCTCAACGTGATCCTTGGTGGGAATCACAATGCTCACCAGCGGCGCAGACTCCGGCAGCGCATAACGCATGTGATAGACAAACGGCGTCTCGGTCTCCTCGACCGTTCCGCAAATGCCCAGCGCGTTAAAGTGGCGCTGAAGCGCAAGGCGCCCGGCTTCAATAGCATACGGCTTACTATCGGCAGAACCGTCGGCGGTCGATCCCGGATGCACGCGCCAGTGATACAGCACATGCGCAACGTGCTCAAAGCGCGCGCCGGCCGCAAGGCAGCGAAGCGTCAAGTCGTAGTCCTGGGCGCCCGCAACGTCTTCTGGGGACATACCAATGTGATCGATGAGCGCCTTCTCCACCATCAGGAAATGCGTCACGCAGTTATGGCTATAGAGCAGGTCGACGTTGAGCTTGGTCTTAAAGACCGGCTGGCCCCACTCCCCCGTTTTCTGAAACATGTCCTCGTCGCAGAACAAGACCTGGGGACGCTCGTCCTCGGCAGCCTTGTTCAGCGCGGCAACATAGTGGAACAACGCGTCCGGTTCCAGGATGTCGTCATGGTCCAAGAACGCGATGTAGTCGCCCGTCGCTTGCTCGATACCTGCGTTGGTGTTGACCACAATGCCGCCGTTGCCGGGAAGCTCGATGCGACGGATGCGCTCGTCGTTGGCACCTGCCGCAAGGGCGGCCACCGCATCCCATTCAGGCGAGGCATCCATAAGGAGCAGTTCCCAGTTGTCATAGCTCTGGGCCAGCACCGAGTTCAGCAGCTCGCGCAGGTATTCCCGATCAGTCTTGTAGCACGGCACCACAATGCTCACGAGCGGTCTATAGGCAAAGGCCGCCGAAGCGACACGTTGGCACGCCAAATCGCCCGGCTTTGCGCGATGTTGCTCAAACCAACGTCGATAAGCTGCGTCGTCCGCACGCGCGTCCTTCATGCGGTTCCAACTGTCATCGACCATGCCGTTGTACAGGCGACCATCCATGGCGCAAAACCCGCTTTGGATCCGCTCTGTGGGATCGCTCACAATCGCGACAAAATCCCGTATATCCCGAGGCATCTCTACGCTCAGATACGTTTTATTGACGCGGCAACCGTTGCGCTGCGGCACATCGACCTGCGACTCAAACACATGCACGGTGGCATCGATGGCATTCATATGCGTATCGAAGATCTGGAGCTCAGGTGCGCACTGGGGATCTCCCGCCCAGGTAACCTCATAGCGCCACACCGCGCCGGCGTCTGTCGGCAAATAGCGAATGGCATCGATCTCGTAGCGACCGCAGCATTCGCCACGCTGCGCATCGCGGATAAGCGCGCACAGCGCAGGCTTTGCTTTGTAGTTAATCTTAGATTCCAGCTTGTCCACGCGGCTATCGAGGCGAATGGCGCCAAGCTTTTGGCCACCGGACACAAATGCAGCGTCGATCGCAGAGCCATCCAAAAACGGAAGCACCAAGACGGCGAGCTCGCGCTCGTAATCGGAAACGGAAGGGCAAAGCGCCAACACACGGCCATGATCGACTGGGAGCACCAGCGACGGCACACAAGAACCGCTCGTTGTCGCGTGGGCAAACGCTTGAGAACCCTCCCGTTCAATAAGCGCGGCGACATCCTGACCGGCAAAACGAAGCAGCACAAACAGACGGCCCTGACTGCGGCAAAGTGCCAAACGCTTGATACTCATCTACACTTCTCGCTTTCCCAGGGCGTTCGCTGCCATGCGTTTGCAGGCACCCAGGCGCCCAAACCTCAAGACGTCGTAATCGAACATGAGCTTTTTGCACAAACGAGCAGCAGGGGCCTTACCGATAAGTGCCGCGCGCACCATGGCGGCAACCGAAGGAGCACATTGTGCGAGCGCAGCATCGTTGTCCACGGCAGAACCGTTAAGCGCCGCGGCAACTGCAGCAAACACTTTGCCGCAGTCCGAACCCAGCAGCCTGAGCGCGTCGTACAGCACCAGATCACACAGGAAGTACGCCAGGTCATCAGCATGCTGTGCGTCGAGACCGTCGCGCTGCCAGTCAGCCAGCATAGCGGAGTAAATCTTCACGTGCTCCAGCAGACGTGTCTCGTCGTCGTAGCGCATGGTGTCCATGAGCGAACCCTTGCGAGCCACGCGATAGTCGTACAACTTGTTCGAGATAAGCGCGGTCTTGTGCGAACGACCGTACACGGCAAAGTCGAAGACCTGGTCCTCGCCATACTTAACGGTTTCGTCGAACACGATCCCGTTGCCCAGCAAGAAGTCGCGCTTGCAGGCGGTGCGCCATGCAAAGGGACGAGACGCTTCCTTAAACAGCAGGTCGGAGCTATAGCCCTCAAACGACACATCGCGCGGGCTAAGCACATAGTTAAGCCACGGATACCCCGCCTCCAGCGGATACGGATTCGCGCCAAAGGTCAAAACGTCGCAGTCCTCGCGCTCAAAGGTATCGACGATCACGCGGCATGCATCGGGCGTAAAGCGGTCGTCGGAATCCAAAAACGCGACGATAGACGCCGTGGACGCAGCGATGCCTGCATTACGTGCACTCGACAGGCCGCCGTTCTCCTTATCAACCAGCCTAAAGCGCGCGTCCTTATCGCAATAGGCAGCCGCAATATCGCGCGAACCGTCCGGCGAGCCATCGTTGACCAGCACACCTTCCCAATCGGGCATGTCCTGCGCAAGCAGGGAGTCCAAGCACCAGGCCAGGCACTCCTCCACCTTATAGACGGGAACGACAACAGAAATCTTGGGGTTAGCCATAGTCACTCGCTCCTACTGTGCGGCCGGAACGTCATCAGGGTGCGGGTTGTCGCCGTAGGTGCGCTGATACGTCAGCACGCGCCACACCAGCGGCAGGCCGCCAATCTTAAAGTAATGCTTAAACGTATTGAGCTTGCCCGGCTTCTTAAAGCCAAAGCGCGAATCGATATAGGCGCGGGACGACTTGACCATCAGGCGCAAGTCGGTCTCGCCACGCGGGTCGAACAGCGACAGATCAAAGCGACCGGCATCCCAATCGGCCTTGAGCTCAGACGAGGCTTTCTTCCAAAACTGCTCACGCAGTTCATCGACCAAACGCTCGTCATTCCAGCGGTACGTATCGACCTTCATGCGCATTAAAATCCCCTGGAGCTGAGCCTTGAGCTCGGGGCGCTCATCCAAAAAGCGCTGCATCTCGGCATATTCGTCGCATACGCAAAACACCTTGTTGGGCGAATTAATGGAGCTCTTCTCGTTATCCTGGCGATAGCACAAAATGGGGTCCGTAATAAACGCGGCACGCTCGGCGCAAGCCCAAACCTTAAAGTTAAAGCCTGCGTCCTGATACGAGGCGCCCGGCGTGGGAAGGAACCGAACCTGATTGTCGTTGAGGAACTCGCGTCGATAAATAGCCGACCATATGGAAGGTTTGCGGTAGAAAATTCCCGGGCGATCGACGGGGCGATACGCGGCGCCCGTCATATGCTCGTCGATAATCCCAAACAACTCACGGCGTTCGCTGGGCGTGGACCAATACAGGTAAAAGTCGCCCTTTACCACATCGGCATGCTCAGCATCGGCCTTGGCGACCAGCTTTTGGAGTGAATCCTCAAACATAAAGTCGTCGGACTCAAGGATGCCCACGTACTCGCCACGCGCCATCTCCAGGCCGCGGTTCATCGAGTCGCCGTAGCCGCTGTTGGCTTTGTCGATCATCTTTACACGGGGATCGCGCTCCATGTACTCGCGGATGATATCTGGCGAGCTATCGGTGGAGCCGTCGTTGATGCAGATGATCTCGATGTCCTTGAGCGTCTGCGCCACGGCGGAATCGAGGCACTCGCGCAGATAGCGCTCGACATTGCAAATGGGGACAAGCAGCGAAACTTTAGGGGTATCAGAGTTCTGCAAGAGAACCTCCTGTTGAGTAGCGTGTAACAGGGTTATTTTAACAGCCGAGTTGCGGCGGGCGGCAGCGCTTGGAATTAGATAAAGCGCTCCAGGCAGGCTTTGAGACCGCGAGTCGAAAGATAGAACAGCGTGGCGTCTGCCATCGAAACGCCCGAGGTCGCCACAACGAGCTTGTGGGCAACACGGCGAACGGCGCCCTTAGCAGGCATATCCGTCCACTCCCTTCCCAAAAACGTCGTGAGGTCCATGTTGACGCGAGCCGCCACGCGATGGAAGTCATCGGCATCCAAGCGCGCCAGGTCGAACACAATGAGGTCCAAAAACCAAGTTATCAGCTCGCCGGGGCACAGGTCCAAAAGACCGTAGGCCGCCCAGTCCTTCAAGACCTCCTCGAGCATCCTCATGTGGGCGTCAAGCTTTTTGGCGCGAGCCTCGGCACTGTTGAACTCGTGCGTCGCCGATTCGCTCTCCATCACGTAGTGGTAGAACTTGTCTGGCATGACGACGGTCTTGTGGGCAAGCGCATAAGCCGCAAATTGGAAGACGACGTCCTCGCCCAAAGCCAAACCGGGGGCGAAGCGAATGCCTTCGCGATTGAGCAGCTCGCGCGAAAAAGCCGCGCGGCAGGCATAGGGCTGCGCATTCGAATGGAACAGCAGTTGGGGATCACGGGCGCCGAAGGTACCAGCTTTGGGGCTCATGAGTTGCTGGACTCGTTTGGGGGCAGCATCGGCAGGTTCACAGACGCCGCCAAAAACGACGGCCTCGGCATCTGCAGACTTCATGGCATGCAGCACGCGCTCGACCGTCTGGGCATCGATGTAATCGTCGGCATCAACAAAAAAGACGGTCTCGCCCTCGGCGGTATCGATACCGGCATTTCGAGCACACGAGACGCCCGCGTTTTCCTGGTCAATCACCAGTACGCGATTGTCGGCCTGCGCGATCTGGCGCAACACGTTCAACGAATCATCGGTCGAACCGTCGTTGACGCAGACAACCTGAATCGAGCGCTCGGACTGGGCCAACAGCGAATCGAGGCATCGCTGAATGGAGCGCGCAGAGTTGTAAACGGGGACGACAATGGTAGCTTTAGGACACGAGGCCTCTCCCATGCCGACCTACCCCCTCAGCGATTCGATGAGGAAGGCGGCGACCACGCCTGGGCCTCCAACCGAGGCGTAATACTTAGCACGCCCCAAGGCACCATCCGTCGCAAAACTCGGATGCTCGTCAACCCAGCCCTCAGGATCTTTGAGGATGGCAGCGAGATTCGCGCGCTTCCACGGCTTGAGGTCGTCAAGCGAAAACTCCCCCGCGTCCAAGGCCGCTTGGAACTCCTTGGCCATCTGAACCAGGAACTCCTTATAGAACTTAGGCGCCAGGCGCACGTAGTTCCACATGTATGAATCGTACTTAATGAGCTGGTTGAACTTGAGCATGCGCGCGACATCGCCGCTTGCATGGTCGCAGGCATAATCCTCTCGAATCCAACGCTCAATCTCGGCATACTCGGTATTGACGCAAAAGACCTTAGCCGAAGAATTGACCGAGGAATTCTCGTTGTCCTGGCGATACGACAACACGGCATCATGCAGGTAAACAGCCTTATCGGCGCACGCGATCACCTTAAAGGCGAATGACGTGTCCTGAAAGGATGCCCCCGGAGTCGGCAGGAACTTAATGCCGTTGCGCTCAAGAAAATCGCGACGGTACACGGCCGACCAAATCGACGGCTTTTGCTTAAAGAACTGAGTCGTATCGCTCGGGTGCACCGGCTTGCCGCAATCCCGAGGTCTAAACATCTCGTGCAGCGAGCGGCGCTCCTCGGGCTTAGACCAGTAGAAATCAAAGTTCGCCTTCGCAAAGTCGGCATTATTGCTATCGGCGGCCGAGACAAGCTTTTCGAGTGCGTCGGACGCCATAAAGTCATCGGACTCCAAGATGCCCACGTACTTGCCACGCGCCATCTCCAGCCCGCGGTTCATCGAGTCGCCGTAGCCGCTGTTGGCCTTGTCGATCATCTTGACGCGCCTATCGCGCTCCATATACTCGCGAATAATCGCCGGCGAGTTGTCGGTCGACCCGTCGTTAATGCAGATGATCTCAATATCCTTGAGCGTCTGCGCCAGGGCGGAATCGAGGCACTCGCGCAGGTAGCGCTGAACATTGTAAATGGGAATAAGCAGCGACAGAACAGGGCTGCCAGAGGCGTTAGTAGACAAATGTGCTCCTTAGGAAATACCTGTCGTTTCATGGTATCAAAGGGTCAGCGCGCCAGCAGGCGTTTATATAATCTATGGAGCCTCTTGCGGGCAAAGCAGCCCCACGTCATGCGGCGGGCCCATGGCAGGTTCCTGCGTTTTATTCAAAGCTTGCCGCCAAGGTGCGCCGAGCCTTTACAATAGGACAGTCCCAAGGACGTATTCGATAGCTTCCGTGCAGCGCTCGCCCGCCGCGCGTGAAAGGATATATTGCCCATGCCTTCAACCCTTCCCGCTCCCATCGACAAGCTCGCCATCGTCGTCGTTACGTACAAGCGCCAGGAACTCCTGACCAACTTGTTCGACTCTATGACCGAGCTCACGGCAACGCCCTGGCGCATCGTGATTGTCGATAACGAGAATTCGCACGAGACCGAGGCCATGTGCACCGCATTCAACGAGCGCCTGGCCAACCTGTGGGGCATCGACACCGAGCAGCCCGACGCGCAGGGCGGCACCGACCGTGTGATCTACGCCCCGCAGCTCGAAAACGGCGGTGGTGCGGGCGGCTTCTCCGCCGGCACCAAGTGCGCCTACGACCTGGGCGCCCAGTGGTTCTGGGTAATGGACGATGACGTGCTCGTCATCCCCGAAGGCATCGAGCGCTTGGCCAAGTGGACCGACCGCTACGACGTCATCCAGGGTTCGCGCCTGGACTTTGACGGCGGCGCCTTCTTTTGGCAGTACCAGCTCATCCTTTCGCTCGGCATTCCCAACCCTGTCGCCAAGTGGGACCTGGGACCCGAGGGCTACCGCGCCATGAACCAGCTATGCTTTGAGGGCGGCATGTTCTCGCGCCGCGTGGTCGACAAGATTGGCCTGCCCGACGCGCGCTTCTTTATCTACGGCGACGATGCCTGCTATGGCTACGTGGCCAGCCAGCACTTCCCCGCCGCCGTTGTTGCCGACGTGGTGCTTAAGCGCGCCCGCGCCGTCTCTAACTGGGATATTGCCGGCAAGCGCCAGCTCAACTCCACGAGCGACACCAACCGCTACTACATCATGCGCAACCGCGGTTATCTGGCCCGCTACATGCAAATCTACGGCGACTATCACCCCGTGCTGTTCCGTCTGGGCAACGCCGCGACCTTCTGCAAGGAGTTCATTCGCCTGGCTGCCGTTGACAAGTGCTTTAAGACCGGTATTCCGGCGCTGCGCCGAGGCATGAAGGACGCCCGCAAGATCGTCAAGGATCCCAACTGGAAGCCTATGCCGCCCATGAAGGACACCGAGTAACGGAAGCCGGAAACACCTCGGCGCTTAAAGCCGCTGGCACACCGTAGCCACATGCTGTCCATCAAAACCGAACCCCCAGCGCATGCGACCCACGCCGGGGCGCGGCACACGGATATCGTCGATGCCGTCGCGCTCTATGTCGAGTAGCGACTGCACGGCCAGCAATTCCAACCCCAGCGCATCCACATCGGGGTCATACATCATATTGATCGTTATAAGCGGGCGCTCGTCCAGCATGCCAATCGTGTCTGCTACGTCGAACACAGTGCCCGTAGGGAAAACCTGGATGTCCCAGCGACTCGCGCCACACTTTCGCCTCGAGGCAGGATTGGCATAGCCCGGCAATCCAAAGCAGAGTCCTTGCAAGAGTAGGTGATATGGCAGCGGTGTATCTGGGTCGGTCGCACCGATTCCCGCATCTCCCAAGATGCGGCTTAGCGCCCGCCTCACGGTATCCTCGTTCCCATGGCACAGCCCGTCGCAAAACGCATCGACGTCTCGAATGTCTTCTGCAGCGCACTCAAACCACTCAATAATCACTAGACGCAAGGCCTGGCGAAGCTCGTTATTGGGCAATCGCAAAGCACGGAGGCGATCGCCATGCTCTGGCTCCCCAGTCATATCCGTCGTGAGAAAACCGGACAGATACAGCGCTGTCCACATGCTATCGTCAGGCGAGACATCTGGCTCTGCAGTGCCCAAACAAAGCGGGACCTCAACGCATCCATGGGCCTTGAGCAAATCAAACAAGACCGAAAGGCGGTCGAGATTCCACCCGGCAACTACTCTACTCAGGCAATCGGCATATCCATACAGATCGGCACGCACGGGCGCCGTGCAGCCTCGGTCCAAAAACCCAATCACACGCTCTGGACTCGAGCAATAGGCCCTGCCAAACCGATACCCCTCGAGCCATTCACGCGCATCATCCAGGTATTCCTCGCGCCCAGCATGATTCAGCAGAGCCTCGGCCTCGGCATCCGAAAAGCCGAACCAACGGTCACACCAGGTCGAAAGCGGCGTCGTCAGACAATACGAGCAGCAGTGCAAAGAAAGCGCCGCTTCGGCAGGGCCGGGACACTCCCCCATCAAACACGTCAGCCGCAATGAATCGCGCGCAGCAGCAATGGCGTCGAACAGCACGCGATCGAATAGATCTGCCGGATCGGCGCCGGAAGCGTCCCTCGCGCTCGCACGGCAAGAGCACGCCCCATCGTACCCATCAACGAGCAATACAACCTGCTCATCGTAGGCAATCTCCAGCAGCTCTATGAGCACACCGAGCACCGAGTCAACCTCGTCCGCGCTCGCCACGCCACGCGCGACACGTTCGACGTGACGCACCTTATCTCGAGCTAAATCCGGAGCCTCCAAGAGCGCCAACAAGCGAGCGCACTCGCCCGAAAGGGCATCGCGCACGACGCCGGCAACAGCGGGGCCACGCCTCGCAGCGCCAGAAAAGTCCAGCGATATCACCGGATAGCAAGCGTACTCATCCCGATAGCGCCCGCCGTCCGCATCCCAAATCTGAGCATCGGCAAACGAGATCCGACCGGTGCGACCGACCGCTGGACGCTCCAGAAAAGCCCTGAGCATCGACAAGTTCATGCTCTTGCCAAAACCCTCGGGTCGACAGCACACCACAACGGACGCGTCGCAGTCCAACACATCGGCAATAAACATGGTCTTGTCGACCAGCGTGCAGCAACCAAGAGCCTCCGCATAGTCGTGCGTGCCAATGGGCAAAGCCGCATCGTCGGCACAGCCGATCAAGCGCACGCCAAAGCCAGCAGCACAATCAACATTTGCCTGTTCAGACACTAAAACGTTCCCCCTAAATCGCTGCACGATGCCAATTGTAATGACCGCCTCGCGCGTACCGACGACGCCGCGCGAACATATCGGGCAACGGTAGCAACAAGAGGTGTGAGGGGGCATAACTAATCGTTGCACAACAAAACGGGGCCCGATGCATTCGCACCGGACCCCGTCCCGACTATTTAGTTATCCGGCAACTGAGAGCCTACTCCCCCGAGTCGTCCTCCCCAGAAGCCTTCTTCTGCTGATCGAGCTTATGCTTACCACTTACGATAGACGTAGCGCCCAGCGTGGCCAAGCTCGCGCTGGCAAGGCTCGCCATCACAATCAGATCGCCCGTCTTGGGCATGTTGCCACCCGAGGACTTGGTAGTTGTAGTCGTCGTGGTCGTGGTGGTCACCGTTTTGGAGTCATTTTGCTCCTGGACCTGGTTGTCAGCACCGCTCTTGTCGTCGTCTTCGGACTGTTTCTTTTCGCCCTCGGTCTTGCTCTCGTCCTTCTTCTGACCGGACTTGTCGCCCTTCTCATCAGAGCTAGAACCCTTATCGGATTCGGTCTTCTCGGAAGCCTTGTCCTTTGAGTCGCCCTTTGCGGCCTCGGTCTTTTCCATGGAAACCTGATCAGAGTTGTCCTTGTTCTGAGTCGAGCCATTATTGACGCCAGCCATCAGCGAAGAGCCCAGCGTAGAACCAAGCTGCACGGAGAAAGAAGGCTTTTTGTCCGGCGAAGCAACGGGAGCGTCCGGCGCCTTATTCGAGTCGTCCTTGGAATCATCGGAATCAGGCGTTACATCAGAGCCGGAGCCATTGTTAGAGCCGGTGCCAACGGACGAATCGCTCGAGCCGGTAGATGAGTTAGAGGTGTCAGCGTCGGTCGAACCAGAAGCGTCGCTGTCCGTATTGCCGACAGAGCTTGAAGACGAATCGCCCGCAGCAGAGCCGTTCGAATTGGAGCCGTTCGGGGCAGAGCCGTCGTTGGTAGTGCCGCCAGCAGAGCCATTACCGTCAGCATCGGTCGAGGGCGCATCCATCCTGTCATCGTTGACATCGTCACTCGAGCCGTCATTCGAATCAGGTGTCGGCGAGGGCGCCGGCGTAGGCTCGGGCTGCTCGGGCTTGTTGTCCTTCGCAGCGGCAGCCTCGTCCTCGGCGATATAGACCAGGCAGTCCTTTAGCTCGTTGCGGTAGCGGTTCTTCCAGCCCTCGTGGTACTGGGGCTGGCTTGCATACTTGGTCGCCACGTTATTGACCACGCTGCTGGAAAGCGCCGTCACAAACTCGCGGTCGGACATATCGTTGGAAAGATTCGCCCAGCGGAAAAAGTCCCTGCAGCCACCAGTTCCGCACATGTTGGTAATGCTCCACACCATGCCCTTGACGCAATCGGCGCGGCCCGAAATATCAATACCCAGGCCACTCTTGAGCCACGCCTCGGTAACCGCATAGTACGAGTTGTACGCATAGGCATCTTGAAGTGCTGAGAACTCAACAGGATCGGTGTTGTACGCACCTTGGAAGGCATCCTGCGCGATATGGCCCAGCTCGGTGAGCTGTCCGTTCTCGTACATGGCATTGCTCGCGTTGGAAACCTCGCTGCCGCGATCAATCGCATCCTTGAGCATGCCGTACTTGGCAGAATCGTAGTTGTAAACCTGCTTCATAAACGGAATGAGCGACCAACGACGGTCGAACTGGTAATAGCCCAGCGCGTTGTAGCCGTCACCATACGAAAAGCCCTGGTTATAGTTGCCATGGCTCTCATATTTGGTGAAGTACTTCATCTCGGGAGTCACGTTGACAAACGAGACACCCTGAACCGACCTCAACACGCCCGAGAAGGACTGTTGGGTGTAAAGGCCCTTATCGATATCGGTGGCATCCGAGGCAATGCCCGGCGTGGGCTCCTCGGCAGCGGCGGGTGCCGGCGCGGAAACGGCGCCAAACGAAAGCGCCAGCGTCAGGCCCGCGACAATAGCAGAATGCTTGGGCTGCATAAGATCCTCCCTGCATTGGTGTAGTTAAAGTTCAGTTTGCAAAGATAAAAATAAGTATTGCAGCTCGCCCGTTGTTGCACAACAACCCCTCGGTAAACGGCAACAACCCTCCGCGAAATCTTAAGGAATTGCGCTCAACCTACAGCTTAATGTCAAAGTTGATCTCGGGGACGGCGGCCAGGTCGGCCAACGTCACGCCGTCGACGTACTTTTCGATCACGTCGTCCAGACCGCGCCAGAACTTGACGGTCGAGCAAAGATCGCTGCGGGTGCAGCTGTTGTCGATGCCGTCGCACGCCACGGGCGCCGTGCTGCCCTCGACAGCGCGCAGGATGTCGCCAGCACGCACCTCGGCCGGGTCCTTGGCCATCATGTAGCCGCCGCCCTTGCCGCGCACGCTCTTAAGCAGGCCCGCCTTCATAAGCGGACGAACCAGCTGCTCCAGATACTTTTGCGAGATATGCTCGCGGTCGGCAACCTCGCGCAGAGCAATCTTGCCCTCGGCGTCACCGAGCGCCGCGATATAGATCATCAGCCGGAGGGCATAGCGGCCCTTGGAAGAAATGAGCATACCTACCCTCCCATCGCATCTGGGACAACATAACCAGGTTTGTTTGTCCCAAATCTTAAGTAAGTGGGACAAACACAACAGGTTATTTTGTCCCAGAATTTGAAAAGTCGAGTGGATTAGTCGGGTTTTCCCTTGACTAACGCCGAACCCATAGTAACTTTATTCCGAGAAGATTCCTAGGGTTTAGTACACCTATGAGTACACCATATACAGAGAGGGACAGCATGAGCGCAAATCCGCTGCTTTCCATCGAAGGTCTGACCGCCTCCGTGGACGAGAAGACCATCCTCCACAACGTCAACCTCAACGTCGCCGCCGGCGAGACCCACGTGCTGATGGGACCCAATGGCGCCGGCAAGTCCACCCTCGGCCACCTGGTCATGGGCGACCCCGTCTATACCGTCAACGACGGCCGCATCGTCTTTGACGGCCAGGACATCACCGAGCTCACCACCGACAAGCGTTCGCGCGCCGGCCTGTTCCTGAGCTTCCAGGCCCCGGTCGAGATTCCGGGCGTGCCGCTGTCGAGCTTTTTGCGCGCCAGCATCGCCGGCCGCCCCGGCCTGGAGATGAAGGGCAAGGAGTTCCGCCGTCGCGTTAAGGAGCTCGCGGCCGAGCTCAACATGGACACCGCCTACCTCAACCGCGAGCTGGGCGTGGGCTTCTCGGGCGGCGAGAAGAAGAAGGTCGAGATGCTCCAGCTCCTGCTGCTGCAGCCCAAGCTCGCCATCTTGGACGAAACCGACTCCGGCCTGGACGTCGACGCCCTGTCCACCGTCAGCCACGGCATGGACGCCTACCGCAAGAGCTGCGACGGCTCCATGCTCATCATCACACACAACACGCGCATCCTGGAGCACCTGGATGTCGACCGCGTCCACGTTATGGTCAAGGGCCACATCGTGCGCGAGGACGACGCCTCGCTCATCCCCTGGATCGACAAGAACGGCTTTGAGACCTTCGAGCGCGAGGCCGCCGAGCAGCGCGCCCAGGCCGAGTCTGCCGCTGCCGAGCAGCAGGCGTAAAGGGGCGACGCAATGACCAAGAACCGCACCGAGGTCGCGGACATCGACCGCAGCCTCTACGACTTCACCTATGGCGAGGAGGGATTCGAGCGCCTCGACGCCGGCATCACGCCCGACATCGTGCGCGAGATCAGCGCCAAAAAGGACGAGCCGCAGTGGATGCTCGACCTGCGCTTAAAGTCCCTCGAAATCTTCAACCGCTTCCCGGATCCGACGTGGGGCCCCTCCATCGAGGGCCTGGACATGGATAACATCGTCACCTACGTCAAGCCCAACACCGACCAAAAGCACGACTGGGAGTCGGTGCCCGACGACATCAAGAACACCTTTGAGCGCCTGGGCATCCCCGAGGCCGAGCGCAGCTACCTGGCAGGCGTCGGTGCTCAGTACGACTCCGAGCTCGTCTACCACAACATGCAGGACACCGCGTCCAAGATGGGCATCGTGTACTCCGGTATTGAGGAAGCCCTGCACGACCCGCAGTGGGAGCCGCTCATCCACGAGAAGTTTATGACGCTCATCCCGCCCACCGACCACAAGTTTGCGGCCCTGCACGGCGCCGTGTGGTCGGGCGGCTCGTTTGTCTACGTTCCCAAGGGCACCAAGTTGGACTTCCCGCTGCAGAGCTACTTCCGCCTTAACGCCAAGGGCGCCGGCCAGTTTGAGCACACGCTCATCATCGTCGAGGACGATGCCGACCTGCACTTTATCGAGGGTTGCTCCGCGCCCAAGTACAACGTGGCCAACCTCCACGCCGGCGCTGTGGAGCTCTTTGTGGGCAAGCGTGCGCACCTGCGCTACTCGACTATCGAGAACTGGTCCAAGAATATGTACAACCTCAACACCAAGCGTGCGCGCGTGGACGAGGACGGCGACATCGAGTGGATCAGCGGCTCCTTCGGCAGCCACGTGGGCTACCTCTACCCCATGAGCGTGCTCAACGGCCGCCGCGCCCGCTCGAGCTTTACCGGCATCACCTTCGCCGGCGCCGGCCAGAACCTCGACACCGGCTGCAAGGTCGTGCTCAACGCGCCCGAGACCTCGGCGACCGTCGAGACCAAGGGCATCTCCAAGAGCGGCGGCATCCAGACCTTCCGCAGCTCCATCGTGGCCACGCCCAAGGCCGAGGGCTCCAAGGCAACCGTGAGCTGCCAGTCGCTGATGCTCGACGACCAGAGCCGCTCCGACACTATTCCGGCCATGGACATCCGCGCCAAGAACGTCGACATCGGCCACGAGGCCACCATCGGCCGCATCGGCGACGACAAGGTGTTCTACCTGATGAGCCGCGGTATCTCGGAGGAAGAGGCCCGTACCATGATCGTCAACGGCTTTGCCAACCCGATCTCCAAGGAGCTGCCGCTTGAGTACGCCGTCGAAATGAACAACCTGATCAAGCTCGAGATGGAAGGAGCGATCGGATAATGAAACAGACCACGAACACCGCTGCTACCACCCTTGAGCAGGTCAATGCGATGCCGGCTGCCACTTGGGGTTGGCTCAAGATGAACCAGACCAAGCTCGAGCTCTCTGACGAGCTTGCCGCCGCTCCCGCCGAGACCATTGAGGTCGAGGGCTTGGATGCGCAGTTTGCTGGCACGGTCGACGCCTTCGATACCGCCATGGACGCCATGGCCGAGCGCTTCCCCGAGCGCCGCGCCTCCGCCCCCGGTGATGCTGCCGACCGCGCCCGCATCACGCCCGAGACCGAGCTCGACGTGCCCGCCACCTCCATCTACCAGGCCGGCGCCATCAAGCTCGAGGAGGAACTCTCCCCCGCTGAGGCCTTCGAAACCGGCATGGGCGAGGCTGCCTACGCCTACTTGGCCGAGCACGCTACCAAGCGCATCGTCATCGATGTACCCGCATACAAGCACGCCACGGTTACCGCGCGCGTGAGTGGCGTCGACGCTGCCGCGGCCATCGCCGCCATCGATGTCGTCGCCCGTCCGCAGGCAACGCTCGACCTGCAGATTGCCCTGGACTCCCCCGTTGCCGGCCAAGGCGTCGTGGGCTCCGCGCTACGCGTGTGCGCCCACGAGTACGCCACCGTCAACGTGACCTGCACGCAAACGCTCGACGATAGCTGGATCGCGCTCGACGACACCGGCCTGTTCCTGGACGAGGGCGCGCGCGTCAACGTGCAGCACACCGTCCTGGGTGCCGGCGCCAGCGCCACCGGCCTTGCCGGCGACCTGCTGGGCGATACCGCCAAGGTCACCATCGATACTGACTACCTGGGCGCCCGAGAGCAGGTGCGCGACTTTAACTACGAGCTGCGCCACCGCGGTCGCAAGACCGAGTGCGAGATCGACGCCAACGGTGTGCTGACCGGCACGTCCAAGAAGGTCTACCGCGGCACCATCGACCTCGTGCACGGCTGCAAGGGCGCAACCGGCACCGAGCGCGAAACCGTGCTGCTCGCCAACAAGGGCGTCGACAACAAGACCGTCCCCGTCATCCTCTGCGACGAGGACGACGTTGCCGGCAACCACGGCGCTACGATCGGCCACGTCCGCGACGAGCAGCTGTTCTACCTCGCCTGCCGTGGCCTTGACCAAAACGCCGCCGAGGACCTGTTCATCCGCGCCAAGCTGGAGGACGCCGCGCTTTCCGCGACCGACGAGCGCACCCGCGCCGCCGTCGTCCGCTTGGGCAACAACCTGATCGATAACTTTGAAGAGGAGCTCGCATGATCGACACCGAGCACGTTAAATGCGATACCTGTACCGCACCGGAGCCTATGGAGCTCGACGCCAGCGACGAGGCCTCGCGCGGCTGGCCTACCGTCGACATCGAGACCAATCCCTACAAGGCACAGTTCCCGCTGTTCCAGCAGCACCCCGAGATCGCCTTCCTCGATAGCGCCGCCACCGCGCAGCGCCCCGCCTGCGTGCTCGACGCCGAGCGCGACTTCTACCAGCGTATGAACGCCAACCCCCTGCGCGGCCTGTACTCGCTATCCGTCGAGGCCACCGAGGCCATCGCGAAGGTCCGCCGGCAGATCGCCGACCTCATCGGCGCTCCCCAGGCCAACGAGGTCGTCTTCACTCGCAACACGAGCGAGTCGCTCAACCTGGTCGCCAAGAGCTTTGCACCCACGGTGCTCGAGCCCGGTGACGAGGTCGTCATCACCATCATGGAGCACCACTCCAACCTAATCCCGTGGCAGCAGGTCTGCCGCAAGACCGGCGCCAAGCTCGTCTACCTCTACCCCACCAAGACCGGCCAGCTCACCACCGAGGAGGTTCTTGCCAAGGTGGGTCCCAAGACCAAGATCCTGGCCGTGGGACAGGTCTCCAACGTGTTGGGCGTCGAGAACCCAGTCAAGAACCTCGGCAAGCTCGTGCACAAGTACGGCGGCTACCTGGTCGTCGACGGCGCGCAGTCGCTGCCGCACATGCCGGTCGATGTGGCCGACCTGGGCGCCGACTTCTTTGCCTTTAGCGCGCACAAGGCCATGGGCCCCATGGGCATCGGCGTGCTGTGGGGCAAGATGGACCTGCTGAACGCCATGCCGCCAGTGCTTACCGGCGGTGAGATGATCGATTCGGTCACCGAGCAGGACGCCGTCTGGGCGCCCGTTCCCGAGAAATTCGAGGCCGGCACGCAGGACGCCGCCGGCATCTTCGCCACGGGTGCCGCCCTTGATTACCTGGTCAATACGGTGGGTTACGAGAACATCCAGGCCCGCGAGCAGGCACTCGTCCACTATCTGATGGGCGAGCTCATGCAGCTCGACTTTGTCCAAATCATCGGTTCCATCTACTGGGACAACCACCACGGCGTTGTGAGCTTTAACGTCAAGGGAATTCACCCGCACGACGTCGCGAGCATCATGGACATGGACGGCGTCTGCATCCGCGCCGGCCACCACTGCGCGCAGCCGCTGCTCACCTGGCTGGGCGTCGAGAACCTTGCCTGCTGCCGCGCCAGCGTGGCCTTCTACAACGACAAGGCCGACATCGACAAGTTCATCGCCGGCCTGCATCACGTTTGGAGCACGTTCAATGGGTAATCTGTACACCTCCACCACATTTATGGAGCACAACTCGCACCCCGACTATAAGTACGAGATGGATGCTCCCACGCACGAGCACGACGGCATCAACCCCAGCTGCGGCGACGAGCTCACCTTGCAGCTGCGCGTCGAGAAGGGCGTGATCGAGGAGGCCTCCTTTACCGGTCATGGCTGCGCCATAAGCCAGGCCAGCGCCGACATCATGGCCGACCTCATCACCGGCGAGACCGTCGAGGAAGCTCACCGCTTGGCAGAGCTCTTCCTCGCCATGATCCGCGGCGAGAAGCTCTCCGAGGACGACTTGGAAGACCTGGACGAAGCCGCCCAGCTCCAGGACATCTCGCACATGCCCGCCCGCGTCAAATGCGCCGAGCTCGCCTGGCGCACCCTCGACGGCATGCTCGAGGGGCAAGCTAACCAGTAGCGTATGCCCCGAATCCAAGGTTTTTGATTGCCGAGCCGCCCGATACGGGCGGCTCTGTTTTTTCCTAATGAGCACAGATGCACAAAGTCCGCGCGTCCGGCGCCCCGTCTGTCATTTACCACACGACCAGACGCGAACACGGGCGTTTTCCACAGCACCAAAGGCCTGCGGCAGGGCCCCGGGCCCGCCAAGCAATGCGCCAAGCCCCGTTCTACGAAGCTCCGACTCGCTTCGCGCCTGCCGCAGACGGGTACCATGGGGAGCGGCGTGCATTTTTGCGAGTATTCAGCATGCAAAGCTGTGTGCATACGCATCGGAAGCGTTAATCAACGTCTTTAGGCGCATATATATTGTGTTTTAGAACAAGCATCGCGGTCTGACGGGACGCAGGCACGTGCTTCGGGGGCGCAACGGCAGGAATCAATAGCTTTGGGACCCGTATGTTGCAAGATTGCGGCGGTGCCGACAGCAACACGATGCTGAAAACTCGGTTTATTGCACGGCGCAGACGAGGGTAGGCACGGGCAAATCCGGACTGAGCCGTTATTTTATGCAAGATGGCGATTGTTCTATGCATATTAAGAAGTGCAGTTACCGTACCAAGCTTTTGAACGCTGGTTGCGGCGTATGGACGACCCCAGCTGCAGTGAACAGGCGACCCTACATCACGTTTCCGCCAGCCCTCATCGCCGTTCGCGCGCGGGCGCGCACGATACGAGAGACGGTACTTTTGCCAATCTCGGTATAGCGCTCAATCTGGCGCACCGTAAAGCCGGCATTGTTCAATCCAACAATAACGGTATCGCGCTGCGCCAGCGGTGCGGCTTTAACCCCGCGAAGCGGAACCCCGAGCTCCTTCGCCATCTTGTCGGCAAAGGCGTGGCGTTCCCACTCCGTCTCTTTCATATCGCACAGTGCTGGCTCACTGCCGTCGGGCTTCGAAAGCGAATGGGCAATAAAGTCCTCGGCAGAACCAAAGAGCTCAAGCACGCAAGAAGGATCAGAAAATCCCCTCGCGACATCAGCCGCGTCACCGTCGTAAGCGCACAAATGCTCCGCGAAGCTGCTCCAGGGATAACGCTCGATTAGGCTAACGCCCGCATCCTGCGGATCGGCGTGTACGGAGCGAATAGCCTCCATCACCTGCCAGTCGGTATCGAGCGAGCGCCGGTCAAAACGGTTCTGGAACAGATGGCCTGTGCGCCCCGTGCGTTTATTGAACCGCCGCGCGTACGTCAAAAGCAGCCGATGCATCGCCGCACTCATCCTGTCCTCGTAATCTGCAAGCACCAAATGCACGTGATTGCCCATAAGGCACCAGGCGATAACCGTCACACCCTCCTCGCGGCAGCAATCGCGCATCAGCTCCAAAAACTCCCACCGGTCGTCATCGCACTCAAAGATGAGCTGCTTGCCCGTACCGCGGGCACAGACATGGTAAAAGCCGGTAACCGTTCTCCAAACGCGCTGCATGGCGCTCCCTTCGCCGGGATCTGCTTGCCATCCAATACAGCACGATTGAAGCGTGCCATCAAAACATTCACGCAAAACAATACACTCGCGCGGCCAAAGGCAGTAAACAGGCGGCGAACGGCACCGTTGCAACAGGTCAACCCCTGCAACACTTACAAGAGCCGACCAAAAGCTTGCCCAAGACGGACCCCCCTCTACGGAAGTTCTCGACCACAGAACATAGCGTTAAACCGTTTCAATTAAAACTTCCGGACTTCTCGCTACGAAAACTGAGCCGTTCGCCGAATATTCCGTGCATTTCGCGGTATTATAGGGGCTGCATGTCATGTCCCTTTCGAAGGGTCGCCCGGCAATCGCCAGCCACGACCCCCAGACGGGACGCCAACACGATAGAGAGGAGAGGCATGCAGTACTCACAGGAAGTGGAGAACATGTGCCCCGTTGCCAAGGGTGCATACCACGGCCCCGCACCCATCCCCGAGGAGGGCAAGTGGGTCCAGGCTAAGGAGATTTCCGACATCTCCGGTCTTACGCACGGTGTGGGTTGGTGCGCACCTCAGCAGGGCGCCTGCAAGCTCACGCTGAACGTCAAGGACGGCATCATCGAGGAGGCCCTCGTTGAGACCATCGGCTGCTCGGGTATGACCCACTCTGCCGCCATGGCTTCCGAGATCCTTCCCGGTAAGACCATCCTCGAGGCCCTCAACACCGACCTCGTCTGCGACGCCATCAACGTTGCTATGCGCGAGATCTTCCTGCAGATCGTTTACGGCCGCAGCCAGACCGCGTTCTCCGAGGGCGGCCTGCCCGTGGGCGCCTCCCTCGACGACCTCGGCAAGGGCCTTCGCTCTCAGGTCGGCACCATGTTCGGCACCAAGGCCAAGGGCGCTCGTTACCTCGAGCTCGCTCAGGGCTACGTCACCCGCATGGCTCTCAACGACAAGAACGAGATCATCGCATTCGAGTTCCTGAACCTCGGCAAGTTCACCGACGCCGTCAAGGCCGGCAAGACCCCCGAGGAGGCCATCGCTGGCGCTATGGGCCACTATGGTCAGTGGGAGAACGCTGCCAAGTACATCGACCCGCGCACCGACGAGGAGACTCACTCCGTCGCCAGCGTGTTCCCGGTTCACGAGTAGAAAGGGAGGGAAATAACTATGACTGTTACGTTCGAAGGTTACGAGCGCCGCGCTGACAAGATCAACAAGTGCCTCGCCGACAACGGCATCGCCTCCCTCGAGGAAGCTCTGCAGATCTGCACCGACAAGGGCTTCAACCCGCGTGAGATCGTCAACAACACCCAGTCCATCGCCTTCCAGAACGCCGAGTGGGCCTACACCCTCGGTTGCGCTCTCGCTGTCAAGCGTGGCGCCAAGTCCGCTTCTGAGGCTGCCGCCATCATCGGCGAGGGCATCCAGGCCTTCACCGTCCCCGGCTCCGTCGCCGAGGACCGCAAGGTCGGTCTGGGCCACGGCAACCTGGGCGCTATGCTGCTCTCCGACGACACCGAGTGCTTCGCCTTCCTGGCCGGACACGAGTCCTTCGCTGCCGCTGAGGGCGCTATCGGCCTGGCTCTGAACGCCAACAAGGCTCGTAAGAAGCCGCTGCGCGTTATCCTCAACGGTCTGGGCAAGGACGCTGCTCAGATCATCGCCCGCATCAACGGCTTCACCTACGTGAAGACCCAGTTCGACTACTACACGGGCGAGCTCAAGGTCGTCGAGACCATCCCCTACTCCGATGGTCCCCGCGCTGCCGTTAACTGCTACGGCTCCGACGACGTCCGCGAGGGCGTTGCCATCATGTGGCACGAGAACGTCGACATCTCGATCACCGGTAACTCCACCAACCCCACGCGCTTCCAGCACCCCGTCGCTGGCACCTACAAGAAGGAGCGCATCGAGGCTGGCAAGAAGTACTTCTCCGTCGCTTCTGGTGGCGGCACTGGCCGTACCCTGCACCCGGACAACATGGGCGCCGGCCCTGCCTCTTACGGCATGACCGACACCATGGGCCGTATGCACTCCGACGCCCAGTTCGCCGGTTCTTCCTCCGTGCCTGCGCACGTCGACATGATGGGTCTCATCGGCATGGGCAACAACCCTATGGTCGGTGCCACCGTCGCCTGCGCTGTCGCCGTCGAGGAGGCCCTCAAGGCCTAATCGCGCCCGCGCGATGCTCATATAGTTGAGCTTTAGAGCCGCCACCTTTCGAGGTGGCGGCTCTTTTTGTTTGTGCTGTCACAGGGCAGCAAATGCCGATATATCAGTTGAGGCGAAATACCTGATGTGATGAGATGGAGCGTCAGAGCGTCCATGACGCCCACCTGCCATATTTGCCCTTTACCGATTTGCCGAGTCTTTGCGGCCCCATTGCCGATCACCCGTGCGACAATGCGCGAACGAGAAAGGAATCCAATGGAATCGACTGATGTACTGGTAATTGGATCTGGCATTGCAGGCCTTTGCGCCGCCATAGAAGCAGCACGCGCGGGCGCAACCGTTGCCATCGTAAGCGCCGGCATGACTATGAGCGGATCGAGCTTTTTCCCGGGCACCTGGGGCCTGGGCCTCATCGGTCCCACCGACACAGCCGACGAGCAGGACCTCATCGACACCATCCAGGCCGTGGGCGGCGGCGTTGCCGACCCTACGCTCGTCCAGACGTTTGTCCACGGTATTCCTCAGGCCATCCAATGGCTCGAGCGGGATCTAGGTGTTGAGCTCCAGCGTCCGCAAAGTGCCGAGAGTGCCCAGCAGAAGCAGTTTATCCCCTGCTTTGACCATAAGACGCGTATGTGGCGCGGCCTCACCCGCAAGCCCCTTGAGGACGCTCTGACGACCCAGATCGAGTCGCTCGGCATTCGCCCGCTCCCCCTCCACGAGCTTATCGACCTTGTTGAAGATACGAACGGAAAGATTGTTGGCGCCGTGCTCTACGACCGCGCAAACGAGCATCTCGTGCCTATGGCAGCCAAGGCCACTATCATCGCAGCCGGTGGCACAGACGGCCTGTTCGAGCGCAGCCTCACTTCCGCCGACGTGCTCAGCTCCTCGCAGGCCATCGCACTGGTGCACGGTGCGTCCCTTACTAATATAGAGTTCATGTAGATGATGCCCGGCTTCATTGAGCCTAAGCGCAACCTTGTCTTTAACGAGAAGACCTGGCGCTACGTCACATTTGACCAACCGGTCGATATTGCCGACGAAAAGCTAGAAAATCTACTTGAGCAGCGCTCCGGATATGGTCCTTTCACCTCGCGCTTGGCCTCCCGCGCCATCGATCTTGCCATCGATCAAGCGGGTGCCGAAGGCCTCGCGCTCCACTACGACTTCCCCCGCGAGAACGTCCCCGAGTTTGTGCAGACCTTTGCCACTTGGCTACAAGACGAGCATAGCATCGCGCCGACCGACGAGATGCGCGTGGCGATGTATGCCCACGCCGCCAACGGCGGTATCAAGATCGACAAGACCGCGTACACGGGCGTTGAGGGACTCTATGCTTGCGGCGAGGCGACAGGCGGCATGCACGGCGCCGACCGCATCGGCGGCCTGTCAAGCGCCAACGGCATCGTGTTTGGGCGCATCGCTGGCGCATCGGCAGCCCTTGCAGCGCAGAAAGAGCCTGAGGCAGCCCTGAAGGCGGATATCGCCCTCCCCCAGTACGGCATTGCCACAACAGATGCCGAACGCCTGACGCACGGCCTCAAACACACGATGAGCACCTATTGCATGATCAACCGCACAGAGACGGGCCTATCCGAGGCACTGCACGAGCTTGAGGGCTTGAAGACGGAGGCAACGACCTTGAGCACGCAGAAAGTCCTGGACAGCGAAGTCGCAGCCCTCGCCCGCCTGCAATCGCAGATTCAACTAGCACAGGAAATGGTCAAAGCCATGCGTAAGCGAACCGAAAGTCTCGGATCGCACTATCGAGCAGACTAAATCGATTCTCACTTTGAGTTTGATCACAACTTCTCAACATGCATCGAGCCCCGTGAGCATAATTCTCATAAGGAGAGCACGTTTATGGGGCTTTAGCCGTGTTTCCCTAAGGGAATCACGGTGCAGATTACTCAGCTCCGCGCCCTTTCGGGTTCGACCCCATGCAAGGTCAACAAAAAAGCGACCAGCCGAAGCCAGTCGCTTTACAATGCCTTGGTGGGCCGTCAGGGGGTCGAACCCTGGACCTTGGGATTAAGAGTCCCCTGCTCTACCAACTGAGCTAACGACCCAAAGCTAAAGTCCGTTGTGACGGACTTTAGAGGAGATATCGTGTGGTGGGCCGTCAGGGGGTCGAACCCTGGACCTTGGGATTAAGAGTCCCCTGCTCTACCAACTGAGCTAACGACCCGATATCAACACGAAGCAAGAACTGGGGTGGGTAAAGGGACTCGAACCCTCGACCTACGGGACCACAACCCGTCGCTCTAGCCAACTGAGCTACACCCACCGTGTCCTGTGCGCTTCGCACTCGACTATTATTGCAAGGAACGCCACGCGATGCAAGCCCCAATTTTCAAGAATTTTGAAAAGAGTTTTTCGAGACCATTTCGAGCAAATCCCACCGGTTTCATAGGAGTAAACTTGCCCCACTGCAAATCCTCGAAAGGACCGTCATGAAAGAACTCTCCAACCGCACGGCAAGATTTACCGATTCGGTCATCCGCCGCATGACACGCATCTCCAATAAGTACGGCGCTGTCAATCTCTCACAGGGCTTCCCTGACTTCGATCCCCCGGCGCAGCTGCTCAACAGCCTGAGCACCATCGCCGCCGATCCCAAGCCGCTCTATCACCAGTACTCCATCACCTGGGGCTCCCAGGCCATGCGCGAGGCGCTCGCCGCCAAACAGGAGCACTTTATGGGCATGCCGGTGAACCCCAACGAGAATATCGTAGTCACCTGCGGCTCCACCGAGGCCATGATGGCCGCCATGATGACGGTCACGAACCCCGGCGATAAGGTCGTCATCTTCTCGCCGTTCTACGAGAACTACGGCGCCGACACGATCCTTTCGGGTGCCGAGCCCATCTACGTGCCGCTCAACCCGCCCACATTCGACTTTGACCGCGAGGTGCTCGAGGCGGCCTTCCGCGACAACGATCCCAAGGCCATCGTCCTGTGCAACCCTTCCAACCCCTGTGGCAAGGTCTTTACGCGCGAGGAGCTCACCTTTATCGCCGACCTCTGCAAAAAGTACGACGCCTACTGCATCACCGACGAGGTATACGAGCACATCGTCTACGCGCCCCACGAGCACGTCTATATGGCCACGCTGCCCGGCATGTTCGAGCGCACCATCAGCTGCAGTTCGCTGTCTAAGACGTACTCCATCACCGGCTGGCGTCTGGGCTACACCATTGCCCCGGCCCAGATCACCGAGCGCATCAAGAAGGTCCACGACTTCCTCACCGTGGGTGCCGCCGCTCCCCTGCAGGAAGCTGTCGTCACCGCCCTCAACTTCGACGACAGTTATTACCAGGAGGTCCTCGACCTCTACACCGCCAAGCGCGACCTGTTCTGCCAGGGGCTCGATAGCATCGGTCTTGAGCACAACGTACCGCAGGGCGCTTACTACGTCATGATGGACATCTCTAAGTTTGGCTATGACAGCGACCTCGAATTCTGCGAGGATCTCGCGTCTAAGGTGGGCGTGGGCGCCGTGCCCGGCTCGAGCTTCTTCCGCGAGCCCGTCAACCATCTGATTCGTTTCCACTTTGCCAAGCGAGACGAGACGCTTAACGCGGCGCTGGAGAACCTCAAGTCACTACGTGATAAAATCAAGCCGCGCGGGTAAGGACGGCCCAGCAACTAAAGTAACCAAAGAAGCCTCGCACCGCCCGCCGCGTTGCGAGGCTTCTTTTTATAACGCTTTCTTAAATAGTTTAGAGCCCTATACTTTAGTCACGGAGCAACTCGTCCCAGAGAGAGGAATACTATGGCAGAACAGCAGCTTATCGGAGCGCTCGAGGCCGGCGGCACCAAGATGGTCTGCGCAACGGGCTATGCAGACGGTACGGTCCTGGAGCGTGAGCAGATCGCGACCACGACCCCGCAGGAGACCGTTGAGGCCGTCAACGCATGGTTTGCCGACAAGGGCATCGCCGCGCTGGGCATTGGCGCCTTTGGCCCCACCGCAGTCAACCCCGCCTCGCCCCAATACGGCAAGATCCTGGAGACGCCCAAAACGGCATGGCGCTACTTTGACCTGCTGGGCACCATCCAAAACAAGCTCAATATTCCCTGTGGCTACGATACCGACGTCAACGTCGCCTGCCTGGGCGAGGTCACCTTTGGTTGCGCCCAGGGCCTCACTGACGTTGTCTACCTGACCATCGGCACCGGCGTGGGCGCCGGCGTGCTCTCGGGCGGCCAGCTCGTGCACGGCATGATGCATCCCGAGGCCGGCCACATCCTGGTCACGCGCGACCCGCGCGACACCATTGGCGAGCACAGCGCCTGCCCCTTCCACGACAACTGTCTCGAGGGCCTCATCGCCGGCCCCGGCGTTAAAAAGCGCTGGGATGGCAAGAGCGCCGGAGACATGGCCGATGACCCGGAGGCCATGGACCTGCTCGCCGGCTATCTGGCACAGGCGCTCATGACCTACACGCTGTGCTACGCGCCGCAAAAGATCATCATCGGCGGAGGCGTGGCCGACCACACCCCCATCGTGCCGCTCGCACGCAAAAAGTGCGCTGAGATGCTCAACGGCTATATAGTCACGCCCGAGGTCAACGACATCGATAGCTACATCGTCAACAACAGCCTCGAGGGCAAGCAGGGCATCATGGGCTGCCTGGCCCTGGGCGCGCAGGCGCTTCAGTAACAGACGCACCCACAGGGCGTGGCGCGCCCGGCAAATCCAACCTACGGAACGACGCCACCACGCCCTATATAAGCCTTCTAATAAAAAAGGCCGCCTAGGACCAAGCATACGTCCTAGGCGGCCTTTTTGGCACATATGAGCGATCGTTGTAGATATCGGAGCACAACGCCCGTTGCCGCTCCACAGCAGTCGATCATCACATCGGTGATCATGCCGGCGCGTCCCGGCACAAAGAGCTGAATCGTCTCGTCGATCGAGGGAATCAGCAGCAGGAACACCGCCGTGGGCAGCAGCACGTCAAAGGTGCGCCGGCCCTCAAAATCAAAGGCGTGCGTTGCCAAGATGCCGAGCACCATATACTCGGTAAAATGCGCGCACTTGCGAACAACAAAGTTGGTCACCCATTCATATGGAAGTCCCACGCTGTGCAGAAAACCGCGGATAGCTTCCATGACCGTTAGGCTCAGCGAGCCCGACCCCGAGCCGGGAACCAGCGAATTGTCCCAGATCAAGAGCGCCATCAGGCAGGTTACAACCGCCCATTTTCGACTGATCTTAACCATGCAGAAGTTATGCCTCCGCGCGGAGCGGCGCGAAGCTGGCGGTACCGCCCTCGATAACGCTCAGATAAGCACGGCCCGTACGCTTGGCTGTTGAGGACTGCAGGCGCTCGATCTCTTCCTCGAGGATCTGATTGACGCGCTCGTGACGACGGTTTTCCATAATGCCGGCGGCAATAGCCTCGGCCCGCTCGATGCTCTCGCGCGAGATACGGGCAGTATCCTCGGGGAACACAGCACTGTGACGGCCGACATAGGCGGGGGCAGCAGGCTGAGGGGCAGCGACGGGAGCGGGGGCTGCAACAGGAGCAGGCTCGTCAATCTCATCCAGAATCGCGGTGGCGGCGGCCCACATGTCCTCGTGGCCCGAGTAATCGGCCATGGGAACATCAACCTCGAGCGAGGCGTCCGGAAGGTCGCCGGTGTCGATGCGATCTTGGGCATCAATCGATGCGGTGATGGCTGCAGGCTCATCGAGGTCATCGAGATCGATGTCCGCGGCACCGGAGATGATAGGCATGCTGGCGAGGTTTGCATTGTACGGCGCAGCCTCAGCCGCCTGCTGCTGGGCAGGAGCGCCCCACAACGAGCTTTCGGCGGCACGGCGAGCGGCAACGGCCTCCTCGTCCGCAGTCATGGCTTCATCAACGTACGAATTGTCGGCAGAAGCGTTCGCGTCCGCCGAGGTAGCGCTGTAGGCGTTATTGGCTGCCGCGTTGGCAACGAGTGCCACGAAAGCCGCCGTGCTGCCCGCAGGGGCGGCCTGTGAGCCAGACACGGCGCGTGCCGCGGCGGCGATGTCGTCGCGATTGAAGGAGCCGGTCTGCCCGCCGTTGGTGAGCTCGTCGATGGCGACTTGATAGACGTCGCGCGAGTGTGCAGGGTCGCAGCTCACCGGCGAATCGTCGTCGAGCATACTGTCGATCATGGACCAAGCCTCGTCCTCGTCCATAGCATCTGCGGCTCGAGCGATGGTAGGGACACCATCATCGGCATGACGGCGCTGGAACGCACCAGTCAGGCCGGAAAGGAATGCCGAGGTAGACTGCTCCGCCTGAGCCTGAGAAGCAAAAGCCGCAGCGTAAGGAGTCGCATCCTGCTGCTGAGCTGGAATCGAGGCGGTCTTGAACTCGCTTTGATGCTGATTGAGATTGGCGGCACCGCCCATGGCATCGGGCTGGAACAGACGCTCTTCACGCTGCGCACGATACTCGGAGATACCCAGCGAGGCGGCATAGATACCCACGCCCGCCACCGCGCCCACGGCGAAGGGAACCGCACCCGCCACGACCGTCTCGTTCACAGACGAAAACGGCAGCGTCGCGGCATACATAACCACGGGAGCGGCAAGACCGATCCCGCACGAAAGTCCGGCAAGGACTGCTCGTTGTGTTGCATCAGAAGAAGCCATGAGCTCTCCCCATCTTCCAGCACCCAAATCGCATCATTCAGTTGGCTGCGCGAGAGAAGATGAAGCGGGGCTATGCCCCAAAGCAACGGTATATGGTTCGTTTCATCTGCGTTTTCCGTCGCGAAGCTTAAAAGCTATTATGCGAAACCGCCCTGTCGATTGCAAGCGACGATGTCGGATTGAAACGGGAAACCTGCTGCTTGCCAGTCTTATGGTCAAAAATAAGCGCGGAGCGGCGATATGGAAAAGGGCCGAGGCTCAAAGCCCCGACCCTTTATCGCATTGATGGCTATCGCTGCGTGTGGATGACAACCTAGAACGTCTGCTCGTAGTCGCTGTGCTTTTTGGCCGAACGCACCAGGAACTCCTGGTTGGTGTTGGTGCCCTTAAGACCCTTGATAAACGATGCGGCTGCGCGCTCGGTGTTGTTCATGCCGGCAAGAATGCGACGCAGGCCAAAGACAAACGGACGCATCTGCTCGTCAACCAACAGGTCCTCGTTACGCGTACCGGAGGCAACGGGGTCGATAGCCGGGAAGATGCGGCGATCGGCCAGGTCGCGGTCGAGCTTAAGCTCCATGTTGCCGGTGCCCTTGAACTCCTCAAAGATGACTTCGTCCATCTTGGAGCCGGTATCGATGAGGGCAGAGGCCAGGATGGTGAGCGAGCCACCGTTCTCGATATTGCGGGCTGCGCCCAGGAAGCGCTTGGGCGGATACAGTGCCGCCGAATCGACGCCGCCCGAAAGGATGCGGCCCGAGGCGGGCGCCGCCAAGTTGTAGGCGCGGGCAAGACGCGTGATGGAGTCGAGCACCACCACGACGTCGCCACCCAGCTCCACGATGCGCTTGGCGCGCTCGATGACGAGCTCTGCCACACGAGTGTGGTTGTCGGCGGGCATATCGAAGGTCGACGCCACAACCTCGCCCTTGATGGAACGCTGCATATCGGTGACCTCTTCGGGGCGCTCGTCGACGAGCAGGCAGATGAGGTGCACCTCGGGGTTGTTAATCGAGATAGACTGGCAGATCTTCTTGAGGATCGTGGTCTTGCCGGCCTTGGGCGGGGACACGATCAGGCCACGCTGACCCTTGCCAATCGGCGACACGATGTCGATGGCGCGACCGGTAATGGAGTCCTTGCCGTGCTCCATGCGCAGCGGCTCATTGGGATAGACCGGGGTGAGGTCGCCGAACTTGGGACGGTTGCGAATCTGCTCGGGGTCCAGACCGTTGACGGTCGTGATTTTGGCGAGGCCGGCGCGCTTGTCGCCGCCGCGCGAAGGACGCAGCGAGCCCTCTATGACGTCGCCCGTGCGCAGGCGCGCGGAGCGGATGAGGTAGGCGGGCACGAAGGCGTCGTCGTTGGACTTCATGTAGCCATGGGCGTGGATGATGCCGGAGTTGTCCGGGCGAATCTGCAGAATGCCCTTGATGTCGCGGAAGCCCTCGGCCTTCGCGGCGGTGGTGTAGATCTCTTCGACGAGTTCGGCCTTCTTCTTGCCGGTCGTCTCAATCTCGAACTCCTTGGCCTTCTCACGCAGCTCGACGACCTTCATGGCCGCGAGCTCCTCGCGCGAAAGCGTGGGTTCGGTGGGGGCGGCATTACGCTCCTTATTGCGCTGCTTGCGATCGCGCTGACGGTTGCGGCGGTCGTTGTTACGGTCGTCCTTGCGTTCGTTGCGCTCGTCATTGCGCTTGTGTTGGCGACGGTTGGGGCGAGCGCCGTCTTCGCCCTCGGCGGGCGCGGCACCATCGGTTGCGGTGGCGTCAACATTGGCCGCAGCGGCGTCATTGGCCTCGGCGCCGGAATCAATCTGCGCTTCGACATCAGCCTGATGCTCGGACGCCTTGGCCTTAGCGGACTTCTTACGACCGCGCTTGGGCTTCTCGGACGCAGGCCGTTCGACGTCTTGGGGCTCGGCGGCATCAGTCGATGCATCGACGGTCGTCTCGGCGGAATCCTCGGACGCACCCTTCTTGGCAGTCTTGGCCTTGGACGTGCGCTTAGCAGCAGTACGATGGCTGCGACCAGGACGGACGTCGGCGGGCTCGACATCGGCAGAAACGGCCTCGGAAGTCGTAGCATCCTGGACGGGTGCATCGGCAGCGGTTGCAGACTCGGCGGTCGCCGCAGCATCCCGAGCGGCTGCAGCTGCGGCTGCGGCCTTCTCTGCCTCGACGAAGGCCTTGGGCTTGCGACCGCGACGGTGCGGGCGCAAAGCCGGATCGACAACGGGAACTTCGCTGGCCTCGACAGACGCAGCGGGCTCAGCAGGCGATGCGCCCTCCCCTGCCGCGGAACGAACCGAAGCCTCGGTGAGCTCGGGGGTTACCTGTTCAGCAACCTGCTCGGCCTTAGCAGCCGTGCGACGGCGTGTGCGCGGCGCCGGCTTCTCGGTCGGCAGGTCGGCGGCAGGCGTCTCGGTGGCGGCAGGCGTCTCGGGCACAGACGGAGCTGCAAGCTCGGTCAGAGCCGCGGCCTCTCGCTCGGCAGCACGACGGCGGGCGCGCACCACCTGAGCCTCGCTAATCTGCGCCAACGCACGCGCCTGCGCGACCTCATCGGAAATCGGCGCCGAGGAGTCAGCCGCAACGGTGCGCTTGGCGCGAGTCGTGCGCGTGGTGCGGCGCTTGGGCTTGGCGACCTCCTCGCCGTCAGCGGCAGACTTGGCCGTGCGGCGCGTGCGCTTGGGCTTTGCCGGAGCAGCCTCCTCACCAGTTGCAGGCACGGCCTTCTCAGCCGTTGCAGGCATAGGCGTCGAAGCAGCCTTAGGCGTCTCAGGAGCCGAGGCTTGCGCGGGCACCGCGACCTGGTCCGACGCAACCGGTGCAGCGGGAGCGGCCTGCGTCGTAGTTATTTCGTTTTCTTGCTGTTGATCAGACACAGTGTTTGCTCAACTTTCTTTTCAAGCCCTGTGATCACATGCTCCCTGCATAAACCTTCAGGGCGGCTAAACAGTCTAGTTCCGTTCAAGACGACGGACATCATTGATCTGTATCGAGATGATTGCGTCAATTACGCAGCGTTAGTGTAACACAACCGCCGCCACCTGCAACTTAGTCATTGGGGACGTTCTTAAACGCCCAGTCATCAGGGACACTCCTCCTCAAAAGCGCCTTGAAATGTCGCGCCAGAGGAGTGAAGCCGTGGCACCTGGAATAGCCGCGCCACGAATCGCGCCCATCTGCTACGTTTGCCCCGAGCCCCTGACCATACCCTTGTTTTTTCAAAAACAACGAGTCTGCTACCTGCGGTTTTAATATCGTACTTTTCGGCATGGTTCGGGATATGCGTCCAAACGTAGGAGATGAGCCCAATTCGTGACGGACGGTATCCCGCCACCCCTCTTCGAGACAAAAATGATCCGTTTTCCTCCGTCCCCAAGGGACAATTTTCAAAACTACGCCGGATTACGGGGCCAGGATGCTGCAAGCCAACCATACCCTGCATTATCAAGAAACAATAAGCCATCTACCTGCGGGTTTAATTTCACTATTGGCACCATGGTCGCCAGTTGGCGATTCAGCCCCGTAAACCGGTATAGTTGCGATTTGGTAGCATTTCCCAGCAAACCAAATAGTCTCACCAAACGCAAAAAGCCCGACCTCCGCATGATGGAGATCGGGCTTATAGGGCTCAGCAAAGCCGAACCTACACGGTCAAATGATCCGTAGCTTACATCTGCTCGGGAGCGGAAACGCCAACGAGGGTGAGCACCAGGGCGAGCGTCACGCGGACGGCATCGCAAGCGGCCAGACGGGCGCGCGAAAGCTCGGGGTCGACGGGACGGCCCTCGCTCGGCAGCACCTGACAGGCAGCGTAGAAGCTGTGGAAGTCGCCGGCGAGTTCCTCGGCAAAGTGCGTCAGACGGAACGGGGCGCGGTCGCGAGCGCAGCTGGCGATGAGGTCGGTGAGCTCGTTGAGCTTACGCGAAAGGGCGAGCTCGGTCGGGTCGGTCAGCAGCGAGTAATCGACGTTCTCACCGATGGCCTTGGCGGCGACGGCCTTCATGCCCATCTCGTCAGCCTGCTCGGGCGTAACGTCAGCGGCACGGCGCAGGATGGAGCACACGCGGGCGTGAGCGTACTGCACGTAGTACACCGGGTTGGAGTTGTCGCGCTTCTTGACGGCCTCAATATCGAAGTCGACCATCTGGTTGGAGCTCTTGGAGATGAGGGTGTAACGGGCAGCGTCGGAGCCGACCTCGTCGACGAGCTCCTGCAGGGTCACCATGGTGCCCTTACGCTTGGACATACGGACGGGCTTGCCGTTGCGCAGCAGGTTGACGAGCTGGCCCAGCAGAACCTCAAACTTGCCGGGGTAACCCAAGGCATCGCAGACGCAGCGGACGCGCTCGATGTAGCCGTGGTGGTCGGCGCCCCAGATGTCGATGACGTGGTCGACGCGCTGGAACTTATCCCAGTGATAGGCGACGTCGGAGGCGAAGTAGGTGTACTCGCCGTCGGACTTGATCAGCACGCGGTCCTTGTCGTCGCCCAGATCGGTGGAGCGGAACCACAGGGCGCCGTCCTTGGTATAGAGGTAGCCCATCTTGTCGAGCTTCTCAAAAGCGCGGTCGACGGCGGAGGTGCCGGCGGTCTCGCCCTCGGTGTCCTTCACATACAGCGAGCGCTCGGAGAACCAACGATCGAAGTCGCAATTGACGGCGTGGCAGAGGTCGCGCATGTTGTCGACCATCTTTACGTAGCCGCGCTCGCGGAAGCTCTCCATGCGCTCCTGAGGATCGGCGTCGACCCACTTATCGCCGTCGGTGCGCCAGAACTCAGCAGCCTCGTCGATGATGTAGTCGCCGCCGTAGGAGTCCTTGCCCAGGGTCTCGGCAAAGTTGTCCTGATACGGATGGGTCTCGGGATGCTCGTCGTTCTCGTCGGCGACAAAGGCGTCGCGGTCGGCGATCAAGATCTTGTGAGCCTCGTCGATATCCACGCCCTGCTTGGCGATGATGTCGGCAAGCTGCATATAGCGCGTGCTGATGGAGTTGCCGAAGGTGTTCATCTGAGAGCCGTGGTCGTTGATGTAGAACTCACGCTGGATGTCGTAACCGGCGTGGTCCATAACACGGCAGAGCGAGTCGCCCAGCGCGGCCCAGCGGCCGTGGCCAATGTGCATGGGGCCGACGGGGTTGGCGGAAACGAACTCGACCTGGGTCTTCAGGCCACCACCGACGTTGGACTTAGCGAAGTCCATGCCCTTCTCGCGAGCCTCGCCAAAGATGGCATTCTTGACGGCAACGGAGAGGTAGAAGTTGATGAAGCCAGGGCCTGCGATCTCGACTTTCTCAATCGCGGGGTCCTCGGGCATATGGGCAACGATGGCCTCGGCGATCTTGCGCGGGGCGCAGTGGGCCAGCTTGGCGGACTTCAGGGCCATGGTAGAGGTCCACTCGCCATGAGAAGTGTCAGCCGGTCGCTCGATAGCGCAATCGTCAAGTTCAAATGCGGAAAGGTCGCCGGCCTCCTGGGCCGCAGCAAGCGCAGCGCGTACCAGCTCTTCAATCTTCTCGGGCATAGATCCTCCTTGTGTTAAAGCCCCCGAGCTCTTGGTCACTCGTAGGGCAAAAGCCAGAGTTTGTAGCACTCTATCACAAGCGACGGGCACTGTCGCAGGGTAAAGCCAATCGATATTGCATATGCACAAAATTGACTACAGCTTGTATGGAGTCACTCAAAGATGCCGGTCTGCCTGCAGATTATGCAGGCGTTGAAAATGCATAAAGGTGTGAATGAGCTGCGTCTGTTATCGAATACTCTTACCTATCGGAGTTGTGTGCTTTTCCTGCATAAAGTGAGAATTTGCGCACGTCAGTGTGTTATTCTAGACATACGTAAATTCGTATAAGTTGGAGGTAGCATGTTCTCAATCGGTCAACACGTCATTCATCCGGGCCAGGGAGTCTGCACCGTCGTCGGTTTTAGGGACGACACACCGCAGCCCATGCTGCTGCTCGAGACCAAGCAGGGACATGCGCAGACGATCCTCATGTACCCCGTGGCGCAGGCCGACCGTCTGCACGCCGCCATCTCTCAGCAAGATGCCGAGCACCTGCTGAGCCACTATGACGAGCTGGAGTGCGACACCTTTACCGAGCGCAACAGCTCGCTTGAGGAGACACACTTTAAGCAGCAGCTCAAGCTGGGCGCGCCCGAGACGGTCCGCGTGGCAAAGACCATGATGCACCGCATTCGCCAGGCCGAGGAAGCTGATAAAAAACCCAGCTCCTACTACATGCGCGTACTCAAGGAGGCCAAACGCCGCTCCATCGAGGAGTTCGCCGTGGCCCTTGGCGTCACCGAGGAGGCCGCCGAAGCCCGCCTAGCCCAAGCCGCCCTCAACTAACCCATCCGCGCCAAAAACCACCACAAAGGGAACAGTGAACTGCGCCCCGAAACTTGGACTGAATAAATAGCGACTACGCCGCAAGGGCCCGGTTCCGGAACTCCTCCGGCGTCAGGCCCTTCAATCTTACCTGCCTGCGCCGCGTGTTCCAATGGGCTATGTACCC
>NZ_JBBNLO010000021.1:0-46713 GCF_040092405.1 Collinsella sp. CLA-ER-H2 | reverse complement strand
TAGCTTGCCAGGCAAGCGTCGACTAAGCCATGCAGCGTGCGCGGGCCCTCCCGACGGGAAACGAAAAAGCCCGGTTTCAAACCGGGCTCGAACGAACATGCCTATTGACAATGGCTTTCTCATATTAGGAAAGGCCACCGTCGCTGGGAGCCTTTTCAATCAAGTGGTGGGCGATGAGGGATTCGAACCCCCAGCCTTGTGCGTGTAAAGCACCTGCGCTAACCGTTGCGCCAATCGCCCGCAGGGATTGAGTATAGCGGAAACCCCGTGCTGTTCACCGCTAATTCATAACGAAACTTACGCGGCGACTTCGGCGCCCTTGTCCTCGTCGATAAAGAAGCGCTTGTACCAGATGAGGAACGTCAACGTGGTATAGATCTTGCGCTGGTTGAGCGCGCGACCCTCAAAGTGATCGTCAAGCAGTTTCATGAGCGCATCGGTGTCAAAGAAATCGGCAGCCCACGGTGCGGTGAAGTATTCCTTTACGTAGTCGTAGTACTTTTGCTCGCGCAGCCAGAACTTGACCGGTACGGGGAAGCCCACCTTCTTGCGCGTTGCCCACTCGTCGGGCAGCGTGCGGTTGGCAGCGTGACGCAGAACGAGCTTGCAGCCTTCTTCGTTAACACGGTAGTTGGCGGGAATGTGCTCGGCAAACTCCATGACCTTCTTGTCCAGGAACGGGACGCGAAGCTCCAGAGAATGCGCCATGCACATCTTGTCTGCCTTGAGCAGGATATCGCCCGGTAGCCACATGTTCATATCCAGATACTGTTTCTTGGAAAGCTCGCAGCAGTTGGGAACCTGCTTGTAGTACTCGGCGCACATTTCGGCGGCGTTCTTGCCGGTGTCATAAGCGGGCTTGAGCACCTCGTCGACCTCGGAGGGATCGAACACCTTTGCCTGACCCACATACCAGCGCTCGGGAACCTCGGCGCATTTCGTCAGGAAGTTGTGGCCCTTAAAGTAGGGGAGATGCTGAACGAGCGAGCCCAGGGCGCGACGTACGCCGAGCGGCACGCGCTTCTTAAAGGAGCGCATCTCGGGGGTGTCCTCGTACCACTCGTAGCCGGCAAACAGCTCGTCGGCACCCTCGCCCGAAAGGACGACGGTGACCTCCTCGGAAGCCATCTGCGCCAGATAGTACAGCGGCACGCTGGACAGGTTCGATTGCGGCTCGTCCATGTGATACTGGATATCGGGCAGTGCATCGAAGAACTCGTCGGCGGTAATCATCTTGCGCACGTTCTTGATGCCCAGCTTGTCGGAAAGCTCGGCAGCGTAGTTGGTCTCGTTGAAGTTCTTGTAATCGAAGCCGACAGAATACGTGGTGTCGGGCATGAGACAGGCGGCAATGTAGCTGGAGTCCACGCCGCCAGAAAGAAACGAGCCCACCTTAACATCGGCGATTCGGTGTGCAGCGACGCTTTCGTGCACGACCTTGTCGCACTCGTCCACGTACTCCTCGAAGGTCTTGGAGTTGTCGTCGGTGAAGTCACAGCTCCAGTAACGCTTGATGTCCATGGTGTTGGTCGTCAGGTCATACGTAAAGCAATGCGCCGGGGCAAGCTTGAACACGCCCTTAAAGAAGGTCTCCTCCGTGGCGGGGAATTGCAGCGTCAGGTAGGGGCGCAGCGCGTCGTGGTTGACGGCCTTCTCAAACTTGGGATGGTCCAGGAAGCTCTTGATCTCGGAGCCAAACAGCAGCGAGCCATCGGATGCCTGGTAGTAATAGAACGGCTTGATACCAAAGATGTCACGAGCGCCAAAGAGTTTGTTCTTGTTCTGGTCGTGAATCACGAACGCGTACATGCCGCGCAGGCGGTTGACCAGGTCCTCGCCCCACTCCTCGTAACCGTGTACCAGGACCTCGGTATCGGCGTTGCAGTGGAAGGCGTAGCCGGCTGCCTCCAGCTCGGCGCGAAGCTCCTGGAAGTTGTAGATCTCTCCGTTGAAGACAATCGTGACCTTGCCGTCGTCGCTCGACATGGGCTGAGCTCCAGCTTCGGAAAGATCGAGAATCGAAAGACGACGGAAGCCAAGGGCAACGTTGTCAACGATATGCTGGCCGCCCATATCGGGACCACGGTGGATGATGCGATTCATCATGGCCGTGAGAACCAGCTCACTCTGTTCATCTGTACCGGTAAAACCGACAAAACCGCACATGCAAGATCCTTTCTGCTGACGGCTCAGGTGTACTGCCGCAAGGATTGCGGCAGCTGATGTCAAATAATCTTTACTATCATGCCAATCTTTTGTTTCGTGATAGGGCATAAGCGCCGAGCGAACCGAAAAAACCACGCCTGATCTTCAGACGAAGCGTCGGGCCGTGGTTGCGAATGCTATGTATGAGCGGTTAACGCTTGCTGCGCTCGGCGAGACGGTGCTCCACCTTGGTGACGATGTGGATGAGCGGAATCGTCACGACCAGATAGTAAAGTGCGGCGCAAATGTAGGGCGTAATGTTGCCCGTGGTGGCCGTGAGGTTTTTGGAGAACAGCATGAGCTCCATGACGCCAACGCTCGAAAGCAGCGACGTGTCCTTGTACAGCATAACGAACTCGCTGGTCATAGTCGGTATAACGTAACGTACAGCCTGCGGGACCACGATGCGCGACATAACTTGGGACCAAGTCATGCCAAGCGAGTAGGCAGCTTCCGCTTGACCATGCGGTACGCTCTCGATGCCGGCACGGAAAATCTCGGCAAGATAGGCCGAACAGTTGATGGCGAGCACGCCAACGCCGAGCGGCAGATTGGGCACGTTGAGACCGATCATAGGGAACCCAAAGAACGCAATGTAGATCTGCAGGAAGAGCGGGGTCCCGCGCAGGACGTTGATGTATGTCACGGCGATGCCGCGCAGCATACGACTATGACTGATTTTCATAAAGGCAAACAGCAAGCCGATGGGGATGGCGAGCGGAAAACCGATGGCGGTCACGGCAAGTGCTATGCCCCAGCCCTTAAAGAGCGAGGCGATTGAGGTGACGATAATCTGCGGCTTGCAGAACATGCCCAAAAACGGGTTGGAGTTCCACGTGGCAACCCAAGGCTGGGCATCGAGCCAGGCGACGATTTCTTGCACCATGGTGCTCTCCGAGACGCTGATGGTGGGGCTCTCGGGAAGATCTCGCTTGTCGCCGTCGGCGACATAGCTGCCGGTGACGGCATAGGCACCCGCGTTGCTCGGGAATACGACGTCGGGGACGACAGCGCGAATCTGCGAGCCGGCAGCGACGGGATCGGCGAACTTGATGACGAGCTTTGAGCCGTCCAGCGAGCACGATGCCTTGACACCCGTCTGGTTCAGTCCGTCGAGCAGCGTGACCTTAGCATCGGTGCTCTCAAACGATCCGCCCTCGGGCAGCTCAAGCTCAATTTGCGAAACGTCGCCCTCGTCGCTACCCGTTGTCGCTTCCCAGGTCAGGCGGGTTGCGATGCCGCCGAGCACGCCGTTGCCGCCGTCTTCGTTTGACTTGGCGGTCGCCGAGGTGACGGCGAGTGAAGCGCCCGTCGCGTCCTCTGAGCTCGAGGCATCCTCGTTATCGGACCCGCTCGTGGGTGCCATGCCAAACCACTTCTCGTACAGTTTGTCATAGGCGCCGGAGCTCTTGATCTTGGCAAGGGCATCGTTGATGGCCTGTGTCAGCTCGGGGTTGTCTTTAGAGACGGCAATGCCAAACTGCTCGCCCGTCGGAACCTCTTTGATGATCTCCATACCGGTAAAGGAGTTCGAAACCATCCACTGCTCAACGGGCAGGTCGCATACGACCGCCTGGCACTGACCACTCATGACGGCGGTGAAGGCTGCCGTCCAGTCGTCAAAGTTGACGGTGGTTGCCTGCGGCAGGTTCTCGATTGCCCACTCCTCGGACGTGGTGCCCGACTGCACGGCAATTTTGACGCCCGGTGCGTTGAGGCTATCGACCGTGTCGTATCCAGTGTTCTTTGCAACTGCGACGCCCTGATTGGAGTCGATATAGGGGTCGGTGAAGTCGACCTCTTCCTTGCGCTCGTCGGTAATCGTGATGTTACATGCGCCGACATCGGTCTTTACACCCTGTTTGACCATGGGGATAATGCCGTCGAACTTTTGCGCCGGCAAGTAGTTGAGCTCCAGACCGAGCTCGTCTGCGATCATGCCCATGAGTTCATAGGTAAAGCCCTGGTCTTCGCCGGAATCGTTGACGTATTCAAACGGGGGTGTGGCCAAGTCACTTGCGACGGTGAGCTTGCCATGCTCGACGAGTGTGTAGGTGCTCGAGGCGTTCTGGGAGGACGAACAGCCGCTCGCACCGATGATGGTGGCAAGGGCCACAACGACCGTCGCGAAGGCGCAGACGATGCGCCGGGTCAACTGGACGCGTGACGAGCGGTGGCGACGTTCGAAGTGTCGTTTCATCTGGAATCCTTTGCTTGGGCATGATGGGTCGGCATTGTGAGTCAATGAGGCACATCAAGACATTTGGATAAAGAATAGCACCCAGATTTCCTTGTTTTTACGCGGGGTGAACACTGTTGTCATTTATTAACTCACGACGCAGTCCATGCAATTTTTTAGAAGGCTGCAGTGCGCGCAAGGCCAGGTGGCATATTAGGATGGTTGATAATACAGAATGTTTCATCGTTTCTGCCGCGGGACGTCTTTTGCCCTTTAAGGCTGAATTTAGCGAGAGAGGTCTTTGTATGTCGAGTCCGACACAAGAGAAGCTAACTCTGATGCGCTATATAGAGTTGCTCGAGGAAGATGACCTTGTTCTTTCCAAACCGAGCGCTTCGTGCGACCAGCGCATTGAGTTTGCGACTGACGACTCGCGCCAGGTGCGTCCGGGCACGTTGTTTGTCTGCAAGGGCCGCGCGTTTAAACGAGAGTACCTGCTTTCGGCAATCTCCGATGGCGCCGTGGCCTACGTTTCCGAGGTCGATTACGATGTTGATCTTCCCGCGGTGATTGTGAGCGATATTCGTCGCACGCTCGCCGTGGTGGCAGATGCCTTTTATGGGCACCCGTCGGGTAAGGTGAAGGTCTGCGCCTTTACAGGCACCAAGGGCAAGTCGACCTGCAGCTTTTATCTGCGCGGCATTCTCGCCAACGAGGCCAAGCTTACGGGCTGTCATCGACCCGCTCTTAATACGGGCATTGAGTTCGACGACGGCATCGAGGCGGGTCCTTCCAAGCTGACGACCCCCGAATCCTTTCTGCTGCAGTCTCGCATCGCACATGCTGCGGAGGCGGGTGCCCCGTGGCTGGTTATGGAGGCATCGAGCCAGGGCCTCAAATACGAGCGCACAGGCAAGATCGCCTTTGAAGTCGGCGCCTTTACCAATATCGGCGAGGATCACATTTCGCCGATTGAGCATCCGACGCTCGAGGATTACTTTGCCAGCAAGCTCAAAATCTTCTCGCAGAGCCGTTTTGCCGTGGTCAATCTCGATATGGATAAGGTCGATCGTGTGCTCGAGGCGGCATCTCGTTGCGAACGTACGGTGACGTTCTCCCTGACCGACGAGCGTGCCGACGTGCTTGCGCTGGCGATTCGCAATGGTGACTGCGGCGTGGTGGCAACGGTGCGCACGCCCCGCTTTACGCGCGACATTGTGATTCCCACGCCGGTTAAGTTCAATGTGTCCAACGCGCTTGCCGCTATTGCCTGCGCCGAGGCCCTGGGCATTTCCGAAGAGGGTATCGTCCACGGCTTTGAGGGCGTCTTCGTTCCCGGCCGTATGGAGCTCTATCCGTCCGTATCGGGCAAAATCTTGGGTATCGTCGATTTTGCACATAACGGCATGAGCCTCGAGACACTCCTGCGTGACCTGCGCGAGAACTATCCCGAGCGCGAGCTGGCGGTTGTATTTGGCGCCACGGGCGGTAAGGGTGTCGATCGACGCACCACGATGGGCATCGCCGCTGGCAAGTATGCCGACCGAATCGTGATTACCGAGGATGACCCCGGCCCCGAGGATGTCGAGGATATTTGCGCCGAGATCGCGCGCAACGTTCAAGCGCAGGGAAATGATAACTGGCAAATCGTGACTGATCGCGTTGCCGCTATCGAGACTGCCGTGCGCGAAACTGTCCGTCCTGCCGTGGTCATCGTGACCGGTAAGGGCGAGGAAGAGCGTATGCTGCGCAAGAACGGACCCGAGCCTTGTGAGCGCGACGGTTCGATTCTCAAGCGCACCCTTGCGGCGTACGACGCCTAAGACCAGAAGCCCCTTCTACGTAATGGAGTGACCATGTCCCACAATACCCTGCCGACCGTCGCTGAGCTTTCGGGCGAGATGCGCGAGCGTCTTGCCAAGGTTAAGTACGTCTTTACCGATCTGGACGCCACCATGCTCGCGCCCGGCTCGTGCGTGCTGCGCGACAACGACGGCAACCCCTCGACCAAGCTCGTCGAGGCCGTCGTGGCACTTGCCCGCGCCGGCATCCAGGTGGTCCCCACCTCGGGCCGCAACCGCACCATGATCCACGAGGATGCGCGCGTGCTCGGCCTCAACTCCTACATCGGCGAGATGGGCGGCCTGGTCATGTATGATCTCAAGGCCAACGATTGGGAGTATCTGACCGGCGATATGCCCTACGACCCCGCCTGCGGCCTCACGCCGCATCAGGTGATCGAGCAGACCGGCGTGTGCGAGAAGATTCTCGCCCGCTGGCCGCATAAGATCGAGTACCACAACGACATGTCGACTGGCTACAAGTACCGCGAGGTCACCGTCGGCATGCGCGGTGATGTGCCCGACGACGAGGTCCAGGCCATTCTTGACGAGGCCGGCTGCGGCCTGGTCTGGGCCTGCAACGGTCACCTGACGCATCTGTCCAAGCCGACGACGCTCGAGCTCGAACGCGTCGAGGATGGCCGCGCGTTTAACATCAATCCCGCCGGCCTCAACAAGGGCGTTGCCATCGCACGTTTCTGCGAGCACCTGGGTATCGAGCGCGAGGAGACGCTGGCGCTCGGCGATTCTGAGTCCGACTTCTACATGGCTGACCACGTGGGCACGTTCTGCCTGGTCGAGAACGGTTTGACCAGCGCCGGCGCGCCCGAGTTCCTGGATGCTTGCGATAACGCCTACGTCACGCGTGGCAAGATTGTCGACGGCTGGGCGGCAACGGCAGAGCTGCTCGTCGCGGCTCGTTCGTAGCGCGGCCCTATCGTTCTGAGCCATATCTTTTCGAGAGAGAATCTGGTGAGGTCATGTCCGATATTGAGAATCTGGCTGGTGACACGCGCCCGATCGGTGTGTTCGACTCGGGCCTGGGCGGTCTGACGGTTGCGCGCGCGATTGCGACGGCGTTGCCGCATGAGTCCGTCTACTACTTTGGCGACACCAAGCGCTGCCCCTACGGCACCCGCACCGAGGACGAGGTGCGCTCGTTTGCACTGCAGGCGGGCCGTTGGCTGTCGAAGCACGACGTCAAGATCATGGTCATCGCCTGCAATACGGCGACCGCTGCGGCCTTGCGTTTGGCCCAGCAGGTGCTCGACGTCCCCGTCATCGGTGTGATCGCACCGGGCGCACGCGCGGCAATCAACAGCACCCGCACGCGCCGGGTGGGCGTGCTCGCCACCAACCTCACCATTCGCTCAGGCGCTTATACGCGTGCCATTCAGGACCTGGATGCCGGCGTCGACGTATACGGCTGCCCTGCCTCGAGCTTTGTCGAGGTCGTTGAGCACGAGCTCGCCTCGGGCGCACATCTGCAAGAGCAGTGGCTCGAGAACGAGGATATCTTCGATACGCCTGCCGTGCGTGCGCTGGTGGGCGCCACGGTTGAGCCGCTGCGCGATCGCGGTATCGATACCGTGGTGCTCGGCTGCACGCATTTTCCGCTGCTCGTGGGGCCTATTCGCCATGCGCTGGGTCCCGGAGTGCGCGTGGTGAGCTCCGCCGAGGAGACCACGCGCGAGCTGACCGATATTCTCACGCGCCGCGAGCAGCTGGCGGGCGACGCTGCCGAGCCGCAGCATCGTTTTGCAACGACGGCCGATAACATTGCCGAGTTTGCGGTGGCGGGCAGCTTTATCTTTGGCCAGCCGCTCAAGAGCATTGAGCATATCGATATCGACGAACTGAAATAGATATAAGGTCACCGACCAAAGGCTCACTTTCACCTTTTGCCGAAAGGATTTTTCTATGGAGTATATGCAGGTCAATCGCGCCAACGGCCGCGCCGCCGATGAGCTGCGTCCCATCAAGCTTACCCGCGGCGTCATGAAGCACGCCCACGGTTCGTGCCTGGCCGAGTTTGGCGATACGCGCGTGCTGTGCGCTGCCACCATCGAGGAGGGCGTGCCGGGCTGGCGCAAGGGCGCCAAGGCCGGTTGGGTAACGGCGGAGTACGCCATGCTGCCGGCATCGACCGGCAAGCGCTGCAAGCGCGAGCATGCCAACCGCAAGGGCCGCTCCATGGAGATCGAGCGCCTCATCGGTCGCAGCCTGCGTACCGTCGTCAACATGAAGGCACTCGGCGAGTACACCGTTACCGTCGACTGCGACGTGATTCAGGCAGACGGCGGCACGCGAACGGCGAGCATTACCGGCGCCTGGGTGGCGCTGCACGACGCCCTTGCCATGTGGGTCGAGGCGGGTAAGCTCGAGCGCATTCCGCTCACGGGTCAGGTCGCCGCGATTTCCATGGGCGTTGTCGACGGCAACACCCTGCTCGACCTGGATTATTCCGAGGACAGTCACGCCGAGGTCGACATGAACCTTGTCGCCACCGATACCAGTGAGATGATCGAGCTCCAGGGCACTGGCGAGCAGGCGCCCTTCGACCGCAAGCGCCTCAATGCCTTGCTCGATTTGGGCGACAAGGGCATCGCCGAGCTCATTGAACTCCAGCGCCAAGCCCTCGCCTAACCTGCCAAAAAGGGACAGGTTTATTTTGGCAGGTTTTATCTGCGGAAACGCCAAAGCATAAGGCTGCCGTTGATTGAGAGGGGAGAGAGGCCGAGGTCCTCGTCGTCCTCAACTCGGCATTGCTATAGAGACAAAGGAGGCCACTCATGGCACTTGAGAAGATCGACATCGACACCCTCGACCCGGCGGCGACCATCGTCGTGGCAACGGGCAACGCTCATAAGCTCACCGAGATCGAGGCCATTTTGGGCAAGGTTATGCCCGAGGTTCGCTTTGTGGCGCTCGGTCAGCTGGGCGATTTTGAGGACCCCGAGGAAAACGGTACGACGTTTTTGGAGAACGCCATCATCAAGGCGCAGGCTGCCGTCGAAGAGACGGGGCTCATGGCCATTGCCGACGATTCGGGCCTGGTCGTTGACGCGCTGGATGGTGAGCCCGGTGTGTATAGCGCGCGCTACGCGGGCGTTCACGGCGACGATGCCGCCAACAATGCCAAACTGCTCGTGAATCTGGAGGGCGTGGCCGACGAGGACCGCACTGCGCGCTTTATGAGCGTCGTCGCGCTCATCGACACGGACGGTTTGGTCACCTATGGTGAGGGCGCCTGCGAGGGCGTTATCGCACACGAGGGTCGCGGCGATCACGGCTTTGGCTACGACCCGCTGTTCCTGCCGGTCGACACGCCGGGCAAGACCATGGCCGAGTTGACGGCGGACGAGAAGAACGCCATCAGCCATCGATTCCATGCGCTCGAGCACCTATCCGCCAAACTGACGGGCGAGGAGTAGGCCGTGCGTGCGGTGGTGCAGCGCGTGCTCAACGCCGGCGTGACGGTCGACGGCGAGTGCGTGGGCAAAATTGGGCGCGGCTATCTGGTACTGCTGGGCGTGGGTCACGGCGACACGCGCGCTGAGGCCGATAAGCTGTGGGGCAAGCTCCGGGGCTTGCGCATTAACGAGGACGAGAACGGCAAGACCAACCTGGCACTTGCCGATGTCGACGGCGAGGTTCTCGTGGTGTCGCAGTTCACGCTGTTCGCCGATTGCCGTCACGGCCGCCGTCCATCGTTTACGGATGCCGGCGCCCCCGATGTCGCCAACGAGCTCTACGAGTACTTCCTGACGCTTGTGCGCGAGGACGTCGAGCACGTAGCACATGGCATCTTCGGCGCCGACATGAAGGTGGACCTCGTCAATGACGGTCCATTCACCATCGTCTTGGACACCGATAGCCTGTAAGTAGTCAATTTGGGACGGGGCTTTTTAGCCACTTGCGTATGGCCACAATAGGGTGCTATAGTATTAGAGTTTTGTCTATCTTAGGGGTATTATCCCCTTTTTGAATTGCACCTTCTGGAGGCCCTGTTCATGGAAGAGATGGAAGTCAATCACGTCGACGACATCCACGAGAAGCTGACCGATATGGTGGGCGATCGCGTTAAGGTGAAGGCCAACATGGGCCGCACCCGCGTCGTCGAGCGCATGGGCACCATCAAGAGCGTCCATCCGGCGGTCTTTATCGTCGAGGTCGACGAGCGCCGTGGCCGCAAGTCGCGTCAGTCCTACCAGTATATTGATGTTCTCACCGGCCAGGTCGAGCTGTTCGACCCCGAGAGCGGCGAGCACATTTTTACCCCGCTCGGCAATCAGCTCGAGGAGCACTAGCGGTGACCGATTGGTCCCTGACCCTTTCCGCGCCGGCAAAGATCAACCTCTATCTGGGGGTTCATACCGAGCGCGACGACCGCGGCTACCATAAGGTCGATTCCCTGATGGCAGCCGTCGGTCTTGTCGATACCGTTACGGTTACGCCGGCACAGGCACTGACCGTCCAGACGATTCCGGCATCCGATTTTCCCATGCAAAAGAATACGGCGTATCGTGCGGCCGCTGCTATGGCCAAGCATTATGGTCGCGAAGCCAATGTCTGCATCACGATCGAGAAGCGCATCCCGTTGTGTGCCGGCCTGGGCGGTCCTTCGACGGATGCCGCGGCGGTCATTGTCGCCTTGGCAGAGAGTTGGGGCATCGACCGTGCCGATTCTGCGTTGGACAACATCGCGCGCGGCATTGGCGCCGACGTTCCCTTCTTTTTGCATGCCAGCCCTGCATTTTACGTGGGTGGGGGAGACGTGCTGGCAACCGAGTACCCCGCACTACCCGCGACACCCGTCGTGCTGGTCAAGCCGCGCGAGGCAAGCGTTTCAACAATTGAAGCCTATCGACGTTTTGACGAGACCCCAGCGCCTGCGGACAAGCCCGGAGCGATTGCATCTGCCCTTCGCTCGGGAGACGCAGAGGCGGCCTACGCGCTCGTCCACAACAACCTGGGTGTCATTTCCGCGCAGATGGAGCCGCGGATTCAAACGGTGCTCGACTGGCTTCGTTCACAGGACGGTACCATTGCCGCAAACGTGTGCGGTTCGGGTGCCTGCTCGTTTGCCATTTGCGATACTGCCACCACGGCAGTCAATCTTGCGGCAGCCGCTCAACAAAACGGCTGGTGGGCTTATGCAACGGAGCTCGTTTCCGACACGGTTCGCATCGAAGCGCCAAAGAAGTAAAAATTTCTCTGGCACACGACGGAAATCTTTGTTACTATAATCGAGCTAACGGGTTGTGGCTCAGTTTGGTAGAGCACTGCGTTCGGGACGCAGGGGTCGCTGGTTCAAATCCAGTCAACCCGACCAGAGCATGAGGAGGGACCGCTTCTTGCGGTCCCTTTTTTTAGCTATTGTTGTGATACCGCGATACCCGCGGTATACTCATTCGAGCTTGTCTCGCTGTATTGTGGAGGTCTACATGTTTGGACTGAGGGCTCCTGAGCTCATCATTATTCTCGTCGTTGTCCTGATTATCTTTGGGCCCAAGAACCTGCCGAAGCTCGGTAAGTCCCTCGGCTCTACCGTCAAGAATATCCGCGAGGGTATGGAGGGCGACGATAAGGGCGAAACCAAGCAGGCCGAGGAGGTTGTGGTCGAGGAGTCCAAGGAGGACAAGGAGATCGCAGAGCTCGAGGCCAAGCTCGCTGCTGCCAAGCAAAAGAAGGCAGAGGACAGCGACGCGGACGCAGAGTAGTCCCATCCCTTTGGGGTGAGCACCTGACCGGCTTGCCCGCAGGCTAGCCGGTCTTTTTCGTTTTTGTTGACAGTTGATCGTTACATCATAGTTGGGGAGATATCCGTATGGACGCAAGCCAGATCGTACTGACCGCTGAGGGCCGCCAGAAGCTCGTCGAGGAGCTCGCTTGGCGTGAGGGCGATTACGCCAAGGAGATCGTCGAGGACATCAAGGAAGCCCGCGCGTTCGGCGACCTTTCGGAGAACTCCGAGTACGATGCCGCCAAGGACAAGCAGGCCCAGAACGCCGCTCGTATCGCCGAGATCCAGGCCATCCTCGCCAACGCTCAGATCGCTGCCAGCACGGGCGACCTGACCGTCTCCATTGGCTCGACTGTTACCCTGGTCGACCCCAACGGTGAGCTCATCGAGGTCACGCTTGTCGGTACCACCGAGACCAACTCGCTCGAGCACAAGATCTCCAACGAGTCTCCGGTCGGCCACGCCATCATCGGTCATGGCGAGGGCGATTCCGTCGAGGTCGTTACGCCTTCCGGCAAGACTCGCGTCTACACCATCGCCAAGATCGCACGCTAGACCACGGTCCCGCGTAAAGGTGTGTTTTCGCTCCCTGGGACCGAATCCTGGGGAGCGTTTTAGTTTGAGGAGCTAACTATGGCAGAGAACCAGAACGCCGCCGATCAGGCATCGACGCTCAACGACGAGCGCGCCACCCGCCTGGCCAAGCGCGCCGCCCTGTTCGAGGCGGGCCAGAACCCCTATCCCGAGCACTCTGAGCTTGAGGACTACGTCGCCGATATCGAGGCTAAGTACGCCGAGCTTGCCGATGGCGAGGACACCGAGGACGTCGTGAAGATCGCCGGCCGCGTGGTCGCCAAGCGCGGTCAGGGCAAGATCATGTTCATCGTCGTGCGCGATGCGACTGCCGAGATTCAGCTGTTCTGCCGCATCAACGATATGGACGAGGCCGCCTGGAATACGCTCAAGGCCCTCGACCTGGGCGATATCCTGGGCGTGACCGGCGTGGTCGTGCGCACCAAGCGCGGCCAGCTTTCCGTTGCCCCCAAGAGCGCGACGCTGCTGTCCAAGGCCGTTCGCCCGCTGCCCGAGAAGTTCCACGGCCTCTCCGACAAGGAGACCCGCTATCGTCAGCGCTATGTCGACCTCATCGCCAACGACGACGTTCGTGAGACCTTCCGCAAGCGCTCGCAGATCCTCTCCACGTTCCGCCGCTTTATGGAGTCCGATGGCTACATGGAGGTTGAGACCCCCATCCTGCAGACCATTCAGGGTGGCGCTACGGCTAAGCCGTTCATCACGCACTTCAATGCGCTCGATCAGGAGTGCTACCTGCGTATCGCCACCGAGCTGCACCTCAAGCGCTGCATCGTCGGCGGCTTTGAGCGCGTGTTCGAGATCGGCCGCATCTTCCGTAACGAGGGCATGGACCTTACCCACAACCCCGAGTTCACTACGATGGAGGCCTACCGTGCCTTCTCCGACCTCGAGGGCATGAAGGCACTCGCCCAGGGTGTCATTAAGGCCGCTAACAAGGCTATCGGCAACCCCGAGGTTATTGAGTACCAGGGTCAGACCATCGATCTGTCCGGTGAGTGGGCAAGCCGTCCCATGACCGACATTGTCTCCGACGTGCTCGGCAAGCAGGTCACCATCGACACGCCGGTCGAGGAGCTTGCTGCCGCCGCGCGCGAGAAGGGCCTGGAGATCAAGCCCGAGTGGACCGCCGGCAAGATCATCGCCGAGATCTATGACGAGCTGGGCGAGGACACCATCGTCAACCCCACCTTCGTGTGCGATTACCCCATCGAGGTTAGCCCGCTTGCCAAGCGCTTTGAGGATGACCCGCGCCTGACCCATCGCTTTGAGTTGGTCATCGCCGGCCACGAGTACGCCAACGCATTCTCCGAGCTCAACGACCCGGTCGACCAGGCTGAGCGCTTCGCTGCCCAGATGGCCGAGAAGGCCGGCGGCGACGATGAGGCCATGGAGTATGACGAGGACTACGTGCGCGCCCTCGAATACGGTATGCCTCCCGCGGGCGGCATTGGCATTGGTATCGACCGCGTGGTCATGCTGCTCACCAACCAGGCTTCTATCCGCGACGTCCTGCTGTTCCCGCACATGAAGCCCGAGAAGGGTTTCCAGTCCGGTGCCGCCGCTGCCAAGGCTGCCGAGGCCGGCAACACCGCGAGCCCCTTCGTCAAGCCGCTCAAGCCCACGCTCGACTACTCCAAGATTGCCGTCGAGCCGCTGTTTGAGGAGTTCGTCGACTTTGATACCTTCTCCAAGAGCGACTTCCGCGCCGTGAAGGTCAAGGCATGCGAGGCCGTCAAGAAGTCCAAGAAGCTGCTGAACTTTACGCTCGATGACGGCACCGGCACCGACCGCACCATCCTCTCCGGTATTCACGATTACTACGAGCCCGAGGACCTGGTCGGCAAGACCCTGCTCGCCATCACCAACCTGCCTCCGCGCAAGATGATGGGTATCCCCAGCTGCGGCATGCTCATCAGCGCCATCCACGAGGAAGAGGGCGAGGAGCGCCTCAACCTGATTCAGCTCGACGCTTCCATCCCTGCCGGCGCAAAGATGTACTAACTAGTTACGCGGTTCTACGAACCGCGTAACGGCTCGACGCTGCGCGGGCCGCATTTGGACAATCTGACGTTCAACTTCAAGGGCGCGACCAGAAGGTCAGCGCCCTTTCGTTTCACGTCACCTTGTCACAAATGCGACCCGCTCGCTGGCGTTGCCAATACATCGACGTTGTCGGAGTAGTCGTTGGGGACGTTCTTAAACGACTAGTCGTTGGGGACGTTCTTAAACGACTACCCAATGGCTATTGCGAACATGGCTCGCATGACAGCCGTCTCTTTTATGTTTCCTTTAGCCGTCGCTGTCTAGGATGGGGGTTAGTCGATAGGAAGGGAGCACCGGGATGGACGATGCGAGCGAGCGCGCAATCGAAGAGGACATGCTCGATCAGTTCAATTACTTTGATGATGAGGACGAGGAGCTGATCGACCGCCGCGAGCCAGCGCCGCTTGATTCCTTTGATCTGGTCGATGAAGAGACTGATGAGGTTGAGGACGAATCAACGGAGTCCCCACAGTCTTCGCGCCTTAACTCGCTGCTTTCGAGAGCCCCCATGCACCACGGCGTTCGTGCCGGCGCGCTCCATATGAAAACTGACTGGCACCAGATCGTGACGGCAGGCGATGAACTTGCCGTCGATGCGCCGCTCACCGATAAATCATCCATCATCTGCCGCACCGGTATGCTTATGCTCGCGAGCGGAACGGGTGCCTGGCGTGTACGCGATACCATGAATCGAGTCGCCGCCGTACTCGGTGTCACCATCCACGTCGACTTGAGTCTCCTATCGTTTGAGTGTACCTGCATCGAAGATGGCCACTGCTTTAACGAGGTTGTCAGCCTGCCCACAACGGGAGTCAATACCCATCGCATTTGGATGATGGAGAGTTTCCTCAAGGAAATCGAGACCTATGGTCGTCGCTTCACGGTACACGAGTATCACGAGATGCTCAGGACCGTTGAGAGCTCAAAGCCCGATTACTCTCCCTGGCAACAGGGCCTTGCGGCAGCCTGTGCTTGCGGCGCCTTCGTCTTTTTGCTCGGCGGCGGTCCTATTGAGATGGCATGCGCGTTCGTGGGCGCGGGTGTCGGCAACTTTGCCCGCTCCCATATTCTCAGGCAAGGCCTTGGTCAGTTCAGCGCGCTGACGACCGGCGTTGCGCTCGCTTGCGTTTCGTATCTGCTGGCATTGCTCGGCCTTGGCCAGGTCATACCGGGGGCAATGTCGCACCAAGAAGGCTATATCGGCGCCATGCTCTTTGTGATTCCCGGCTTTCCACTCATTACGGCAGGCCTCGACATCGCTAAGCTCGACATGCGAAGCGGTATCGAGCGCCTTTCATATGCCGTATCGATTATTGTGATGGCGACGCTCGTAGGTTGGATGGTTGCCGAGTGTGTTGGCCTGGCGCCGGACGACTTTGCGCCGCTCGGCCTTTCTCCGCTTGCTCTTACGCTCCTGCGCGTGGTGATGAGCTTCGTTGGCGTATTCGGCTTCTCGGTGATGTTCAACAGCCCGGTAAAGATGGCCGCGGCAGCTGGGTTGATCGGCGCCGTGTCCAATACCCTGCGTCTGACCCTTGTCGATGCGCCGACGATGATTCCCTTCCTGGGCCTCAGCGCGGGAATGCCTCCCGAGGCAGCAGCGTTTATCGGCGCGCTGGTATCGGGCCTGCTGGCAAGCTTGGCCGAAGTCAAGCTCACCTACCCGCGCATCGCTCTCACGGTGCCTTCGATTGTCATTATGGTGCCCGGTCTGTATCTCTATCGCTCTATGTATTACATGTGCACCTTCGACACAGTCAATATGCTCGGCTGGTTTGTGCGCGCAGTGCTCATCGTAGCGTTTCTGCCCGTTGGGCTGGGTGTGGCGCGTACGCTCACCGACCCTCGCTGGCGCCACACCAGCTAATTGGTACAAGGGGGACAGGTTGCTTTGCACCAAATGAGTTGCGGTGAAATAGGGACTGAATTGCTGCTTAAAGGGTCAAAACAGCCCGTATTCCACCGCAACTTATGGGGTCGGGGGATTATTGGTGCCCTGCATCTTCATAAACTCAACGCTTACGAAGCGCGCGCCGTTCGTGTTAGGGTAGTTCCACCACATAAGTAGTCGCAGACGCACGTATCGCGGGCGGGCGAGATGAAGTCCCAACAGCTCCATCTTGCCCGCCCGTTTTTGTTGCGTGGTGCCGCGGCGTAACACAGAAAGGATTTTGCCCTTTATGCCTATCAACAAACGAGAGAGCCTGCTGTTCACCTTTATCATGTGCTTTTGCATGGTGCTCTGGATGAGCATCTACAACGTTGCCCTGCAGCATGGGGCCATCAACGGCGAGGTTGTTGCCGCCGCGTGGCTCGGCTTCCCCGTTGCCTACGTTTTTGCCATGTGCTGCGACTGGTTCGTCGCCAGCCCGCTCGCCAAGGGTTTCGCCTTTAAGTACTTGGTCACGCCGGGCAAGAGCTCGCCACTTGCCATGACGCTCGCCGTCAGCTCCTGCATGGTCGTTCCCATGGTCATCATCATGTCGCTGTACGGTGCCTGCGAGGGTCTGACGCACATGCCCGGCGGCATCCTTGCGAACCTGTATTCCGTGCCCGCGATCTGGATGATCAACATCCCGCATAATTTTGTGATGGCGCTGCCGTGGAACCTTTTGGTAGCCGGTCCGATTTCCCACTTCGTCTTCCGTCGCGCCTTCCCTGTGGGGACGGTTTTCGAGGAGGAGCATGCCGAGCTCTTGGAGCAGGCTATGGCTCCTGAGTGCGAGTAGCTCGCTTAGGGATCTGCTGAGCGCGGGCGACTTGCTTGGTTGGAGCCCTAAGCGTGGATAGCTCTCTCGGCGACATCGCGGGCGTGAGCGGTGCGCATGACCGGAGGGCCCGTGCTGCTCCGTTGCCCGACGTGCTAGCGCGCAGAACAATCTGTTGGTGCATTCGGCGGCTGCTGAAGCGTTTCGGCAGCCGCTTTTTATACGGAGTTTAAATACAACAGACTGTTGTATTACGTAGAGTGGTATATCTCTAGCAGGAAAAATGCGAGAGACGGAGCATTATGGCGTTGCTAGTAGGACTGGACGTAGGGTCGACGACGACCAAAGTTTACGCGATGCACGAGGATATGACCGAGGCGTGGTGGGGATATCGCCGCCACGGGGCGTGTCAGACAGCGAGCGTGCGCGCCATGCTCGGCGAGCTCGCCGAGCGCTTTCCCCATGAGTCGCTGCGCGTTGCGGTGACCGGCTCGGGTGCGCGCGATATCGCGACCGCGCTGGGCGCCTCGTACGTTCAGGAGGTGGTCGCCAACGCGCTCGCGATCAGCAGGTTCTATCCGCAGACGCGCTGCGCCATCGAGCTGGGCGGCCAAGACGCCAAGATGATCTTCTTCCGCACCAACGATAAGGGAGACATCGAGGTTGCCGACATGCGCATGAACGGCTCGTGCGCAGGCGGTACCGGTGCATTTATCGACGAGATGGCAAAGCTCATGGGGGTCGGCACCGAATCGGGCGAGTTCGAGCAGCTCGCAAGCCGGGGAACGACCGTCCACGAGGTCTCGGGCCGCTGCGGCGTGTACGCAAAGACCGATATCCAGCCGCTGCTCAACGAGGGCATTCCTACCACCGACCTGGCGCTTTCGGCGCTTCACGCGGTCGCCCGCCAAACGATCGGCGGTCTGGCCCAGGGTATCGACATCGAGCCGCCGGTAATCTTCGAGGGCGGTACGCTCGCCTACAACCCCACGCTGGTCCGCGTGTTCCGGGAGCAACTGAATCTATCGGACGATCAGGTTATCGTCCCGCGCGATCCGCAGATCATGGTCGCGCGCGGTGCCGCCCTGTCGCTGACCGACATGTTCGCATCGTCCCAACCGATCGACCTTCCCGACGCTTTTGTCCGGCTGGATAAGCTCGAGACGGTCGCGCCCGCAAGCGGGGAGGGACGTCTTGCCCAGCCCTTTTTTGCCACACCTGCCGAGCAGGCGGATTTTACGGCACGCCATGGCAAAGAGACGCCGGCAAAGGGTCCGGATGCGTATGCGCCCGGAGAGACGGTGCGTGTGGCGCTCGGTATCGATTCGGGGAGCACGACGACCAAGTTCGCCCTGGTCGATGAGGCGGGTGAGCTTGTCGATTCGTTCTACGCGTCTAATAACGGCAGACCGCTCGACGTCGCCCAACAGGGTCTTGTCAGCTTGAAGAACCGCTGGGAGACAGCGGGAGTCACGCTTGCGATCGATGCCGTGGGCACCACGGGATACGGCGAGGAGCTTTTCGCGCGCGCGTTCCACGCCGACTACCATACGGTCGAGACGGTCGCGCACGCCCGCGCCGCGTGCGCATGCGTTCCCGATGCGACCTTCGTGCTCGACATCGGCGGACAGGATATGAAGGCCATCTGGCTCAACCACGGCGTGCTGACCGATATCGTCGTCAACGAGGCGTGCTCTGCGGGCTGCGGCTCGTTCCTCGAGGGTTTTGCCAAAAACCTCGGAATAGCCGTTGAGGATATCGCGACCGAGGCATTTTCGTCCAAAGCCCCCGCCGTTCTCGGCAGCCGCTGCACGGTGTTCATGAACAGCAGCGTCGTTTCCGAGCAGCGGCGCGGTAAGGGTCCGGGCGACATCATGGCCGGTCTCTGCCGTTCGATTATCGAGAACGTGTTCACCAAGGTCATTCGCGTTTCAAATCTCAACCGTCTGGGCGACAAAGTCGTTGTCCAGGGCGGCACGTTCCGAAACGACGCGGTGCTGCGCGCATTCGAGCAGTATCTGGGCAAACCCGTCACGCGTGCGCCCCACCCGGGGCTGATGGGCGCTATCGGTATCGCCCTGCTCGCGCGCGAGGAATGCCGCAAGGGCGACGCCGGCACGTCGTTTATCGGGCTCGATGCCGTGGAGCGCTTCGAGCATCGCGAGTTCGGCGGCGTTACCTGCCGTCGGTGCAACAACCGCTGCCAGCGCGCGGTCGTGGCATTTGGCGACGGCTCGCTTTACGTCACGGGCAATCGCTGCCCGCGCGGCGGCGCCATCTCATGGGATGAGCTCGTGCGCGAGGTTCCCGCGGCGGAGGAGCTGCGTCCGCAGGGTGCTTGCGAGGCACAGGCACCCGGCACGGGGCGCGACCGGACCGCGGCTGCCCCCAATCTCTTTGTCGACCGCGAGAAGCTGCTGTTCGAGTCGTACCCCACGGTTCCCGTCAGCGGGGGGCGCGATGTCACGATCGGCATTCCCCGTGTGCTCGAGTTCTGGGACACCATGCCGTTCTGGTCGACGTTCTTCAGCACGCTCGGCTTTAAGGTGCGCGTCTCGGGACGCAGCACCAAGGCGATGTACGAGCGCGGTCTGGCGCACGTCACATCCGACACCGTGTGCTTCCCGGCCAAGCTCGTCCACGGGCACATCCGCAATCTCGTCGACGCCGGCGTCGACCGCATCTTCATGCCCATCATCACGACGGTGCCCACCGAAAACACCGCCTCTACCAGCGAGTGGATGTGCGCCGTCGTAAAGGGATACCCCTACGTGATGCGCAATTCCGATAACCCGGAGGAGCGTTTCGGCGTTCCGTTCGATACGCCGCTGTTCCACTGGTACGACGAGGGCGACCGAAACCGCCAGCTCAAGGCGTGGTGCAAGGAGACCTTCGATATCGATGCCGACCTGGTTGCCAAGGCGACCGAGCAGGCGGACCGCGCGCAGGAGACGTTTGAGAACCAGCTGCAGCTGCGCGGCAGGCAGGTGCTCGAGAACGTGCGCGAGGACGGCGGCTACGCGGTGGTGATCGCTTCGCGCCCGTACCACAACGACCCGCTGGTCAACCACGGGCTGCCCAAGCTCTTCTCTGAGCGCGGCATCCCCGTGCTGACGCCCGATGCGGTGCCGGGGGTCTGCAACGTCGATCTTTCCAACAGCCGCATCGACATCGTGAACAACTACCATGCGCGCATGCTGTCGTGCGCGGTCATCGTCGCATCGACGCCCGAGCTCGAGCTCGTGCAGATGGGCAGCTTCGGCTGCGGCCACGATGCGTATCTCACCGACGAGATCGCGCGCATGATGGGCGAGATGGGCTCCAAGGTTCCGATGATGATCAAGCTCGATGAGAGCGACGTCGCCGGTCCCATGGGCATTCGCGTGCGTTCGTTTATCGAGTCGGTCAACCGTCGTCGCGCGGAGGAGCGTGCCGAGGGCGCCCGGGTGCACGCGGTCCATCCGCTCGACGACCCGTATAAGGTCAAGTACACCAAGCGCGACCGGCACGACAAGATCGCGCTGGTCCCCAACACCTCCCATGCGTTCTGCAGGCTCATGACCGCGGCGATGCGCAATCAGGGCGTGCGCGCCGAGGCCCTTGATATCGGGCGCGAGGATGCCATCTGCCTGGGCAAACGCTATGTGCACAACGACATCTGCTTCCCCGCGCAAATCGTGATCGGCGAGGCGCTCGCGGCACTCGAGAGCGGTAAGTACGACCCGCACGACGTCGCCGTGGTGACTGGCAAGTATATCGGCGACTGCCGCCTGACGCACTACATGCCCCTGCTGCGCCGCGCGCTCGACGACGCGGGATACGACTATGTCCCGGTGCTCACCAACGACGACGTCGATGCCCACAATGCGCATCCGGGCTTCAAGCTCGGCCTTGGCCCGAGCATCCAGATCGCCTACGGTCTTCCCATGATCGATGCCCTCGAGGCCATGCTTAGGCGCATCCGTCCCTACGAGCTCGAGAAGGGCGCGGCGGACGCTGCGTTCGACCGCGCGCTCGATGAGGTTATCGAGGGCATGGAGCGCTCCGGGCTGAGAGGCCAGGCGACGGGCTTCAAACGCGCGCTTGCGATCATGGACGCCGTTCCGTACGACCGCTCGAACCCGCATCCGACCGTTCTCATCGTGGGCGAGTACCTGCTCAATTTCCATCTCGGCGCCAACCACGAGATCGAGCGCTACCTCGAGGACAACGGGCTCGAGGTCATCGAGGCGCGCATGACCGACGTGATCCGCAAGACCTATTTCTACAAGCATGCGCAGTCGCGCGAGTTCCACGTCGACCTGTCGCTGCCCGAAAAGGCCTGGTACGCCACGGCGGACAACCTGTTCGAGCTCGCGCACGACCGTTGCGACCGCCTGGGCGCGGCGAGCCCGCTCTACGAGCCGCCGACGCGCATGCCCGAGCTCGTGCGCGCGAGCGATAAGATCCTGCACCATACGTTCGATGCGGGCGAGGGCGTGCTGATTCCGGCGGAGATTCTCGAGCACGCCAAGCGCGGCTGCCGCAACTTCGTGATCCTGCAGCCGTTCGGGTGTCTGCCCAACCATGTCGTGGGGCGCGGGCTCATCCATGCGCTCAAGGAGCAGTATCCCACGGCGCAGTTCCTGCCGCTCGACTACGATCCCGACGTGAGCTTCGCCAACGTGGAGAACCGTCTTCAGATGCTCATCATGAACGCCAAGGCGCAGGGGTGCGGTGAGGCGCATGGCGAGACCGCGTAAGGACGCCGATGCGCCCGATGCACGCACCCGTATCATCGAGGCGTTTTGGGAGCTCATCGAGAATAACAGCATCTTCGAGCTGTCGGTTGGCGAGGTGACCCGCGCCGCCCAGTGCAATCGCGGAACGTTTTACTACTATTTTCACGATTTCGATGAACTCGTCGCCATCGCCATAGCCCAGCTGCTGCAGGATAACGAGCTCATTACCGATGCCCTCTGGCATTTTTCGAGCGAGGGCGACCTTTCGGCGTTCGACCGGCGCGACGTCCGCTGCCTGCTGCGGCGCATCGTCATCACCATGAGGGCGGGTGCCGCCGAGCAGGTCGTGCAGGGCATCCATACGATCATCATCGACCGCGTGAGAGAGATCGTCCACCCCGACGGAGAAGAGCTCAAGGCAGATTCGAGCTTTGCGGTGGGCTTTCTGGTCTCGGGCATCATGGGCTTTGTGATGGCGGTCGGCTTTGCCCGGGAGGGCGGCGAGGAGATAGACCTCGAGCAGCCGGGGGACAGCGCGTGCGCGTACCTGAGGGCGGTCGCCATGCAGACGGTGGAAACGGTCGCGCAAGTCGAGGGCGTCGATACATCCGAGCTGCTCGAACGCGTCTCCAAGGAGGCCGATGCCTATCGCGCATCGCGTGCGACGAGTCCCGACGTGGTGAAAGACGCCTAGGGTTTCTCTTGCGGGGCGCCTGTCGCGCATCGCGCGGTGAGTCCCGCGATGCGGTCATAACCTGCATTCATGTGAGCCGGGTTTATAGATATTCCTCCAGCTGTTAACATAGACAACCTGTGGGTAAAGAGACAAAAGCGCCGCCGACGGGCGGGCGTTTTGATTTCGATGAACTCATGTAAGGAAACGAGCATGTTAGATAGATTTACCGATCGAGCGCGCAAGGTCATGTCGATGGCCAAACAGGAGGCGCTCGATCTGCACTCAAATAAGGTGGGCACCGAGCACCTGCTGCTCGCACTCGCCAAGGAGGACGAGGGCATCGCTGCCGAGGCGCTGCGCTCGCTTGATATCTCCTACGACGACATCATGGACACCCTCAAGGAGGTCCAGACCACGGTTCCCGAGCCCAGCGAGGAGACCGAGGCTGCCAAGCTTGCCTTTACGCCGCTCGTCATTAGCGTGATGGAGCGCTCCTTCCGCGTGGCACGTGAGAACAACCAGACCTACGTGTCGACCGAGCACTTGCTGATTGGCATCGTCGAAGAGGGTAACGGCATGGCCATGGACATCCTCATGCGCCTGGGTGTGTCGTCCGCCTCCATCAAAAAGGCTATCGAGAAACTTACCGCCAAGGACCAGGACAAGAAGCGTCCGCTCGCCGGCGCCGGTGCCGGGCGTCCCGGTGCGGGCCTGCCGTTCTTTAGCGGCTCGGACGCGTCGCAGCAAAAGGGGAGCGGCACCGACACGCTCAAGCAGTTCGCCACCAACCTCACGCAAAAGGCGCGCGACGGCGAGCTCGATCCCGTGATTGGCCGCGAAAAGGAAGTCCAGCGCATGATGGAGATCCTTTCGCGCCGCACCAAGAACAACCCGCTTATCCTGGGCGATCCCGGCGTGGGCAAAACGGCCATCGTCGAGGGCCTGGCGCAGCAGATCGCTGCCGGCAACGTGCCCGAGAACCTCATGAACCAGAACATCTGGACGCTCGACCTGCCGGGCCTCGTTGCGGGCGCCAAGTATCGCGGTGAGTTTGAGGAGCGCCTCAAGAACGTGATCCAGGAGGCCACCGAGGCTGACGACGTCATCCTGTTTATTGACGAGATGCACACCATCATCGGTGCCGGTTCTGCCGAGGGCTCCATCGACGCGAGCTCCATGCTCAAGCCCGTGCTTGCACGCGGTGCCTTCCAGATTATTGGCGCCACCACGGCCGAGGAATTCCGCAAGTACCTCACCAAAGACCCAGCCTTCGAGCGTCGCTTCCAGACTATCGATGTCGAGGAGCCGAGCGTCGAGGACACCGTCAAGATCCTGACCGCGCTTAAGCCGCGCTACGAGGAGCACCACCATGTGCGCTACACGCAGGGCGCTATCGAGGCTGCCGCGAACCTTTCCAACCGCTACATCCAGGATCGCTTCCTGCCCGATAAGGCCATCGACCTCATCGACGAGGCCGGTGCCCGCGCTCGCATCGCCGCGAATCGTGCGCCCGAGCCGGTGCGCGAGGCCGAGCATCGCATAGAGGAGCTCAAGGCCGCCGCGCAGGAGGCCACCGAGAGCGACGACATGAACAAGGCCGCCGAGATCACCGAGCAGCAGAAGGCCGCCGAGATTGAGCTCGCCGAGGCCAAGGCCGCCTGGACCGCCGAGCTCGACGCCAGCCCGCTCACCATCGACGTGAGTCAGATTGCCGACATCGTGTCCGTGACCTCTGGCGTGCCGGTTTCCTCGCTCACCGAGAGCGAGAGCCGTCGCCTGCTGCAGACCGAAAGCGTGCTCAAGACCCGCATTATCGGCCAGGACGAGGCCGTCGAGGCCGTCGCCAAGGCCGTGCGCCGCAGCCGCTCGCCGCTCAAGGACCCGCGTCGTCCCGGTGGTAGCTTTATCTTCCTTGGTCCCACCGGCACAGGCAAGACCGAGCTCGCCAAGACGCTCGCCGAGTACCTCTTTGGCAGTAAGGACGCGCTCATCAGCTTCGATATGTCCGAGTTCGGCAGCGAGTTCGAGGTCTCCAAGCTTATCGGTAGCCCTCCGGGTTACGTGGGCCACGACGAGGGCGGTCAGCTTACCAAGGCCGTTCGTCGTCACCCGTACTCGGTCGTGCTGTTCGACGAGATCGAGAAGGCGCACCCCGACATCTTCAACATTTTGTTGCAGGTGCTGGAGGAGGGTCGCCTGACTGATAGCCAGGGCAAGACGGTCGACTTCCGCAATACCGTGATCATCATGACGTCCAACGTGGGCGCCCGCGAGATCGCGCAGGATGCGAGCGTTGGCTTTGGCACCACCGGCGAGCAGGGCCTCACCTCGAGTGAGATCAAGGGCCGTGCGATGGGCGAGCTCAAGCGCCTGTTCCGCCCCGAGCTGCTCAACCGTATCGACGATATTGTGGTGTTCCAGAAGCTCTCGGGCGAGAACCTGACCAAGATTGCTCACCTGCTGGTGGACGATCTGCGCCAGCGCCTGATCGCAAACGGCATGAACATCAAGCTTACCGATGCGGCCTACGACAAGATTGTGGCGGAGGGTACCGACCTCACCAACGGCGCGCGTCCGCTGCGTCGTGCCATCCAAAAGCTCATCGAGGATCCGCTGTCCGAGGAGCTTCTGGCCGGCGAGTGGGGCGAGGGCGATACCGTCCTGTGCGACGTGGCCGATGGCAAGTTTGTCTTTAGCCACGGCACGGGTGAGATCCCGGCGCCGCGTCCGGCGGGTGCGCTCGGGGGCGATACCGCTCCGGCGGCGCCGCACACCGGAAACGCCGCGCCTGTGAGCAGCGGCGTGAGCTCGGGCCCCGGTGGCATGATACAAGCCGGCTCCGGCGCGCTGTAGGGCGTGGCGACAATTTGATACGCGCAATCGAGGCGCTCCGGAAAGGGCGCCTCGATTTGTAGAGCTGCGGAAGTTGTGACCGTTGCGCTATACGGTCCACCGTTAGCCGATGATGCGAGGGCGCTCGGCGTTTTCGACTGGTTTATGCACGCAAAGTCTGGGAATATACAAGTCGCATGTCTTACTGTCTAACCAGTTGCGCCAAGGAGGCACCATGGACTACAAGATTACCGGCTACGAGCCCGCCCAGCTGTTCCATTTCTTTGAGGAGGTCAGCGCGATCCCCCGTGGGTCTGGCAACGAGAAGGGCATCAGCGATTTCCTGGTTGCGTTTGCCAAGGAGCGCGGCCTCGATGTGTACCAGGACGAGGTCTACAACGTCATCATTCGCAAGCCCGCATCTGCCGGCGCCGAGAATGCCCCGACCGTAATGCTGCAGGGCCACATCGATATGGTGTGCGACAAGTTGGGCTCCGTTGAGCACGACTTTACGACCGATGGTATCGACCTGGTCGTCAAGGACGGCGTCCTCACCGCTAACGGCACCACTCTGGGCGCCGACAATGGTATCGCCGTCGCGCTTATGCTTACCGTGCTCAACGACGATTCGATCGTTCACCCCGCTCTCGAGTGCGTATTCACCACCGACGAGGAGACTGGCCTGGTCGGCGCCGAGACGCTCGACAAGTCCCAGATTAGCGCCCGCACCATGATTAACCTTGACTCCGAGGAAGAGGGCGTTGCCACCGTCAGCTGCGCCGGCGGCGTCGTCGTTACCTACACCTGCCCGATCGTGCGCGAGCACAAGACCGGTAGCACCCTCACGCTCGACATCTCCGGCCTGCTGGGCGGTCACTCCGGCAGCGATATTCACCTGGAGCGCGGCAACGGCAACCTCATCATGGCCCGCATCATCGACCGCCTGATGGTTGCCGGCGAGCCCGCCATCGTTAGCTTTAACGGCGGCACCAAGGACAACGCCATCAACCGTGAGTGCAAGGCTGTTCTGGTCTACGCCGACCACGCCGCCGCCGAGGCCGCGGCCCAGATTGCAAAGGGCATCATCGCCGACGTCACTGCTGAGCTCGAGGTCTTCGACCCCGGCTTTACTTGCACCGTCGAGATTGCCGATGACGCCGAGGTCGAGGCCATGGACCAGAAGTCCGCGCTTGCCCTCATCCGCGCCCTGCGTCTTGCCCCTAACGGCGTGATTCGCCGCAACGTCGCCACCGACGGCTCCGTCGAGGTTTCCTCCAACATCGGTGTGGTTGCCACTTCTGACGACGAGGTCAAGATCATGCTGTCACCGCGCTCCTCGATCACCTCGCTGCAGAACGAGTTCAAGGACCGCCTGCAGACGCTGGCCGATGTCCTGGGCTTCGACGCCAAGTTTGAGTTCGAGTATCCCGGCTGGAGCTATGCCGAGCATTCGCCGGTCCGCGACGTCTTTGTCGAGAGCTATCGCGAGCTCTTTGGCTCCGAGCTGCGCATCGAGTCCATTCACGCCGGCCTTGAGTGCGGACTGTTTGTCGAGGCCCTGCACGGTCTGGACGCCATCGCCGTGGGCCCGACGCTCTCCGATGTCCACACCCCGGACGAGAGCATGGAGCTCGCTTCTGCCGAGCGCTTCTACGAGCTGCTCATCGACGTCCTCAAGCGCCTCGCTGCGTAAAGGTTGCGCTAGCAGCAGTCCGAGCCACGTGCTAGCGGATTGCAAATGACATTATGAGAGGGGGCACCCGAGCTTTTGCGATGGGTGCCCCCTCTCTTCTTTTGGGAAATGGGAAATTGCGGCCACCTAGCCCATATCCGCCTTGATGAGGTCGAGGGTGCGCTGGCAGTTTTCACGGACGGGGCCGAGCATATGCTCGCGCAGGTCCGCCATGCCGGGCAGGTCGGCGTATTCGTCCATGACCTCTTCCATGCAAACGGGTACCTCGTAGGCCAGGTCCATCATGGTCGCAAAGCAAAACTTCTCAGATAGTCCGGCATCGATGAGCGCCGCCTCCAGCGCGGGGTCGCCCATACCGTGGTATCGGCGGATAGCGCCTGGACCGATGCGTCCCACACGGTTTTCGCCGCCAACGCTCATGGCGAGGCGCGCTTTTCGCCGCATACGTTCGTATGCCAGCCCAGATGCAACGTCATACATACGGGCCATCATAGCTGTGCCGCCGTTTCCAAGAAGCAGGGAATAGTTCTTCGCATGCGCGTCCGGTGCGCCGATGATGGCGTTAAAGAAAAGTATCTGCGTAAACAGATACAGGTTAAGTTGATGATGGCTCGTATTGACGAGGAGTTCCTGAATATCGCGTGCGGTCGGGCCGCCGTCTGCCGTGTACTTTTGGGCGGGCATCACCCCAAGTGCCTGACAGAGGTCTTCTTGATGTAGGCGCCTGATCGTTCCGTCTTTGACTTTCACGCGGTCATAGCGCTCAACAATGAGGGCAGGTTCGTCCTCAAACATACGATATTCGACGTTTGCCGTTGCGATGCCGACGCGCTGGGCGCTTTTCATGCAGACAAACTCATTGAGAGCCTCGAGCTTAAATCCGATAACGCCATTTTTGAAAATATGCGTCGTGGGCGAGGAGCCCATGCATTCGCACCAGCGGCCGTTTATGAACGCGAGCGCGAACTTGCCCTGGTTGCCTCCAAGTGACCAACTTTCATCTAGACCCATCCACGATGCATCGCGGTCATCTCTGATCGACTTGAGACGAAGAGCAATTTCGTGGTTGTCTATAGGGCGGTATTCGCCAGCGCGATGCAGGACGGCGTCGGTATCTTCTTCGGCACAAAACTGCACGCCGCCCGGACAGTCGAGTCCGATATGGCTGAGCAACGCAACGGGATTGTTGGGCCTAACGTCGAATTCGGCGGCAATCGCTTTTCGTTGGTTCTCGCTGTCGGGTAGAAGGCCAAACAGGTACGGATTCATGACCTGTTGTCCGTATGTGCGATTCGATACGGGTATGTTGGTCGATAGGGCTGGCCCGTCATAGTCATGATCGTAGGTAAAGCTGATAAGACCGTTCTCATCTTGCGTGAGCGTTCCAGCAGGCACGCCGCAAATAATGGTCCGAAGTGATGTTCTGGCCATTGGCTATTTCCCTTCGGGCATGGTTTGGCTAGATGCGTTTGTGGCAATCGAGACTCCGAGATTGGACATGGCGAAATCGGCGAAGACCTCGTCGTAGAGTGCGGATGTAAAGGGGGCATCTGCAAGAGCCGGAATGGTTGTGCTGCGGCGGTTGCGATGATGAAGACGTTGGGCGTGATGGCGTCTGGAGGTGCTGCAAGGTTGATCAGCATGCGGGGCGTCGACTGGTTGCTCATTTTTCGTTTCGCCTATATCCCCTTGAGCGGCGAGCGCCAGTCCAAGAGCACCGAAAACTGCCAGCAGCTTGTCGAGCCGAATGCCCGTGGCATCTCCCAGCTCGAGCGATGCGAGCAGGCGTTCCGAAACACCGGCTTTTTTAGCGAGGGCAGCACGGGTGATCCCCTGCGCCTCGCGCGCCTGACGCACGTAGATGCCGGCTTGGCGCGGCGTGGTGATGGGAAGGGTATCCATGGCAATCTCCTAACGTGCAGACTTTTGCATCCTAGTATGACATGCAAAAGTCTGCATGAAAAGGCTCATGCAAAACTCTGCATGAGGCCTCATACGGACGTTTAGTTTTGAAGGGTGTTTTACAGCACCAAAAAACCCAAGTGTTCCAGCAGGATCTTGAGGCCGATAAGGATGAGCACGACGCCACCCACGATGGTGGCGGGTTTTTCGTAGCGCGCGCCAAAGGTGTGGCCGATCGCTACGCCGGCGACGGAGAAGATAAACGTTGTGACGCCGATAAGCGATACAGCGGGCACGATGTCAACCGAGAGCGCGGCGAACGAGATGCCCACGGCCAGGGCGTCGATTGAGGTGGCGATGGCGAGGATCAGGTACTCGCCCAGTTCAATCTTCTCGGCATCCTTGCCGTCGCCTTCATCCTCGTCCTCGGTAAAGGCCTCCCACAGCATTTTGCCGCCGATGAAGGCGAGCAGGATAAAGGCGATCCAGTGGTCGATGGGGCCGATGATGCTCATGAATTGACTGCCAAGCGCCCATCCGATCACGGGCATGCCTGCCTGGAAGCCGCCAAAGAACAGGCCGAGCACTACGGCGACCTTAAGGTTGATCTTCTTCATGCCAAGGCCCTTGCAGATGGATACGGCAAAGGCGTCCATCGAAAGGTCAACGGCGAGCAACACGAGCTCTGCGAGTCCCATAGTCTGGCTCCCGCTCTGCGGGCGGGCCCGCGTGTACCTCTTGGGGGAGTAACAAAAAAGACTCGTGGCGTACGCGTTGCGCGCACAGCCACGAGTCTCGTTCATTAAGGCAAGCCAGGCCGCATCGGCCAGTGTGTTGACTTGCCGCGCCACCGGAGGCGAACCCGATCACGCGACTACTCCCTCATTTATGCGAATCCCGATGCTACCACATAAGCAGCTCATTTGGATTGGGGCTCTCAGCTGTGTTCGCTCATTCTGTAAGCATCGGATTTTGCGGGCGTCACAGGGGCAAACCGTGAGAAACTTATTGACGTTTATGGAGCGTATACGATGGGAGCGATGCCTTGGATAAGAACGAGCTGCAAAAGCGTATGGAACAGGCCATCCGCCTGACTGCCCCCGGTCAGCCGATCCGCACCGCCCTCGACATGATCATTGCCGGTCACCTGGGCGCCCTTATCTGCGTCGGCGACACCGAAAACGTGCTCGCCGCCGGTAACGACGGCTTCCCGCTCAACATTTCGTTTACCTCGAACCGCCTGTTCGAGCTCTCCAAGATGGACGGTGCCATCGTTATCGATGGCGACCTCACCCAGATCCTGCGTGCCAACTTCCACCTCAATCCCGATCCCTCGCTCGCCACGAGTGAGACGGGCATGCGTCACCGTACTGCCGCTCGCATGTCGGTGCTCACCGACGCCATCGTGATCTCGGTTTCGGCTCGTCGTGCCGTCGTCAACGTGTACGTCCACGGCAAGAGCTACGAGATCCAGCCCGTCGCCACCATCATGAGCTCGGTCAACCAGCTCGTCGCCACGCTCCAGACTACCCGTCAGTCGCTCGATCGCTCCCTGCTGCGCCTGACGGCCCTTGAGCTCGACGACTACGTCACGCTCGCCGACATCACCGGCATCTTCTCGAGTTTCGAGATCATGCAACAGGCAAAGACCGAGCTTAAGGATTGCATCGTCAAGCTGGGTAACCAGGGCAAGCTCGTGCAGATGCAGCTCGAGCAGCTCGCGGGCTCCAGCATGGATACCGAATACGACTTGATGATCCGCGACTACGCAAGCGATTCCTCTGAGGCCAACGCCGAGAAGATTCGCGCTGAGCTTGCCCGTATGACGCCTAAGGACCTGTCCGACCCGCAGCACGTGGCGGCAGTTCTGGGCTATGACGACTTGGACGAGGACTCCGTCATGACGCCGCTGGGCCTGCGCACGCTTTCGCGCGTGTCCGTCGTGCGCGACGGCGTGGCCGAGAAGATCGTCGACGAGTATGGCTCGCTGCAGGAGCTCATGGACGACATCAGCGAGGATCCGGAGCGCTTGGGCGACTTTGGCGTCAACAACCCTGCCATTCTTGCGGACTCGCTGTACCGCATGAAGGGCACCAAACAGGGGAACGCATAATGGCGCCCGTATGCGCCGTGGTCGTTGCCGGTGGCAGCGGCCAGCGCTTTGGTAACCCCGGTGGCAAGCAACTCGTCAATGTAGCGGGCCGTCCGCTCATGAGCTGGTCCATCCGCGCATTTGACCGTAGCGATAAGGTCGGCCACATCGTCGTGGTTTGCCCTGCCGAGCGCCGTGCCGAGATGCGCCGCCTGGCCATCGGCCCGTTTGACTATGACACGCCCATCAGCTTTGCCGATGCCGGCGATACTCGTCAGGATTCCACCCGCGCCGGCGTGCACGCGGTGCCGGCGGGTTTCGAATATGTCGCTATCCACGACGGCGCCCGTCCGCTCATTACCACCGAGGCTATCGACCACGCTATCGACGTGCTCGTGAACGACCGTGCTCTCGACGGTGTCGTGTGCGGTCAGCCCGCGATCGACACGCTCAAGATCGTCGACGGCGATAATATCGTCGAGACGCCGCCACGTGAGCTCTACTGGGCAGCGCAGACGCCGCAGATCTTTAGCGTCGATGCTATGAAGCGCGCTCACGCCGCTGCTATCGCCGAGGGCTTTATCGGTACCGACGATTCATCGCTGGTCGAGCGCATGGGCGGACGCGTCCGCTGTGTCCAGAGCCCGCGCGACAACCTTAAGGTTACGGTGCCCGAGGACCTGCGTCCCGTAACCGCGATTCTGCTTGGCCGTATGGCCGAGGGAGAGGATCTTCCCCATGTTCAGTAACCTGCGCATTGGCCACGGCTACGACGTCCACCGTTTGGTGGAGGGGCGTCGATGTATCATCGGCGGGGTCGACATTCCCTACGAGCGCGGCCTGCTGGGCCACTCGGATGCCGATGTGCTCGCGCACGCCTTGGCCGACGCCATTCTGGGTGCCTGCCGCGGGGGAGACATCGGCAAGCTATTCCCCGACACCGATCCCGCCTACGAGGGTGCCGATTCGATGGTGCTGCTCGCTCGCGTGATGGACTATGCGCGTGAGCTGGGCTTTGAGTTTGTCGATGCCGACTGCACCATTGCCTGCCAGCAACCCAAGATCACCCCTCACCGCGATGCCATGCGCGCCAACCTTGCCCATGCCCTGGGCGTTGACGTCGAAAACGTGGGCGTCGCCGCCACCACGACCGAAAAGCTCGGTTGGGAAGGCCAGGGCGAGGGAATCGGCGCCTGGGCCGTCTGCCTGCTACAGAAAACCGTTAAGGAGTAACGAATGCGTATCTACAACAGCGCTACCCATAAAAAGGAAGAGTTCCAGCCCATCGAGTCCGGCAAGGTCCGCATGTATGTGTGCGGCCCCACGGTCTACGACAACATCCACATCGGCAATGCCCGCACGTTCATTAGCTTTGACGTGATTCGTCGCTGGCTCATCGCGAGCGGCTACGAGGTCACGTTCGCCCAGAACCTCACCGATGTCGATGACAAGATCATCAAGCGCGCCAACGAGCAGGGCCGCACTGCCGCCGAGGTCGCGACGGAGTTCTCCGACAAGTTCATCGGCGTCATGCGCGCCGCCAACGTGCTCGATCCCGATGTGCGCCCCCGCGCCACCAAGGAGATCGGTCCCATGATCGCCATGATCAAGACGCTTATCGAGCAGGGCCACGCTTACGCCGCCGATAACGGCGACGTGTACTTTGCCGTGCGCAGCGATCCCAACTATGGTCAGGTCTCGGGCCGCAACATCGATGACCTTATGGTGGGTGCGCGCATCGAGGAGAACGAGGACAAGAACGACCCGCTCGACTTTGCCCTGTGGAAGGCCGCCAAGCCCGGCGAGCCCAGCTGGCCGAGCCCCTGGGGCGAGGGCCGTCCCGGTTGGCACACCGAGTGCGCCGCCATGGTACACCGCTACCTGGGCACCCCGATTGACATCCACGGCGGCGGCTCCGACCTTGCCTTCCCGCATCACGAGAACGAGTGCGCCCAGGCCACCTGCGCCTGGCACCAGGGCTTCTCCAACACCTGGATGCACACGGGCATGCTGCTGGTTGACGGCGAGAAGATGTCCAAGTCGCTCGGAAACTTCTTTACGCTGGCCGAGGTGCTCGAGCAGCACTCTGCCGCGGCCCTGCGCCTGTTGATGCTGCAGACGAGCTATCGCTCGCCGCTCGACTTCTCCTGGGAGCGCCTGGAGGGTGCCGAGAACTCACTCACGCGTATTGCCGGTACGGTCGAGAACCTTCGTTGGGCTGCGAACCATGCGACGGCCGATGCCGATGCGGCTGCCGCCGAGGCGTTTTCCGCCAAGGCCGCCGAGACCCGCGCCGCCTTTAAGGAGTGCATGGACGACGACTTTAACACCGCCGGTGCCATGGGTGCTGTCTTTGGCTTTGTCACCGAGTGCAATCAGTATCTGGAGCAGGCGGGCGATGCTGCCGACAAGGCCGCAGCCCTGGCTGCCGCCGATACGCTGGCCGAGCTGCTCGATACGTTTGGCGTTGAGCTTCCCGAGCCCAAGGTCGAGTTGCCGCTGGGCCTGCTGGGCGTTGCCGCCGGTTTGGTTGCCTACACGGGCGACGACGTGGACGAGGCCGCTGCCAAGATTCTCGAGGCCCGCGCCGAGGCTCGTGCCGCCAAGAACTGGGATCTGGCAGATGCCATCCGTGATCAGCTCAAGGACCTGGGCCTGACGATTGAAGATACCGCCGCCGGCACTCGTATTAAGAGTCTCTAGTATTTGTCGACCGTTCGAGGTGCGGCAGATTGCCTTGAAAGAGAAGGGCATAGACCTGGTGGTCATGCCCGACGATTGAAAGGCAAGGTGCCGTGGCTCGGACGGTCGATTCTTGTTCGTTATCTATTTAAGGAGGTCGTCCTATGGCCGACAATCGCAAGCGTGCGCCTCGTGGTGGCAAGCAGGCCGCTTCTGGCTCGCGTCCGATTCGCCGCAATGACCGCGCTGTCGCTCCCAAGGGCCAGCACGATCGCACCCAGGCCGCACGTCCGCAGCGCGATCGCAACCGCGATGCTGTCCAGGTTCCCAAGGGCGAGTTTATCGAAGGCCGCCGTGCCGCCGCCGAGGCGCTGCGTACCGGCTTTCCCGTCAAGTGCGCGCTCATTGCCGAGGGCGGGGAGCGCGATGCCGCCCTGTCTCGTCTGGTCGATGACCTCAACGCCGCGGGCGTTCGCATTAAGTATGTGCCGCGCGCGCAGCTCGATGCGCTGTCGAGCCATGGCGCTCACCAGGGCATTGCGCTCGAGGTTGGCAACTTCCCCTATGCCGATGTTGCCGATATCCTCGACCGTGCGGGCGACGGTCCGGCGCTCGTCGTCGTGCTCGACCATGTGACCGACGACGGCAACTTTGGCGCCATCGTGCGCTCCGCCGAGGTTGTGGGCGCGGCGGGCGTCGTCATTGCCAATAAGCGTGCCGCCGGCGTGACCGTGGGCAGCTACAAGACCTCAGCCGGTGCCGTCATGCATCTGCCTATCGCGCAGGTTCCCAATATCGCCCGTGCGCTCGACGATTTTAAGGCCGCTGGTTTTTGGGTGGGCGGTGCTTCCGAGCACGCCGAAGGCAGTTGCTGGGATGCTCCTTTCGAGGGCCGCGTGGCGCTCGTCATGGGCTCCGAGGGCGACGGCATCTCGCGTCTGGTGCTCGAGAAATGCGACTTTTTGACCAAGCTTCCCCAGCGCGGTATGACCGAGAGCCTCAATGTTGCCCAGGCGACCACGGCGCTGTGCTTTGAGTGGCTGCGCCGCAACGCCGGCGAGCTGATGGGGGAGGAGTAGCGCATGTCCAAAAAGAACCGTGCCAAGTCCAAGGCCAAGCGCTTTGGCGAGGGCTCGGCCAAGCCGATTGTTTCGGCCGCGACCTATGGCGTGGGCGGCAATGCGTTTGCGCAGGCTATCGCCGACCCAGTCTCGACGGTGCACTCCAACAAGCCCGAGCTGCTGGTGGTCGACGGTTACAACGTGATCCACTGCACGCCGCGCTACGAAAAGCTCGTGTACGACCATTCCGACGATCCGTATTCCAGCGACGTTCACGATATGGCGCGCACGGCGCTCATTAATGACGTAGCTGCGTTTGCCCAGGGCCGCTACGAGGCCGTGATCGTATTTGACGGCGCGGGCAATATCTCCAGCGAGCGCCCCAACCTACCGGCCCGCGGTGTGCGCATTGAGTTTTCGCCGACGGGTGTTTCGGCCGATACCGTGGTGCAGAAGCTCTGCATCGAGGCGCGCGAGGAAGGCCGCGCGTGTTCTGTAGTGTCGAGCGACGGCACGATCCAGGCCGTCGTCATGGGCAAGGGCGTTACGCGCATCTCGAGCCGTATGCTGGTGGACGAGATCAAACAGATCGACAACGACGTGCACGAGGCCGAGGAGGCTCCACAAATCAAGATGACTCTGGGCAGTCGCCTGAGCCCCGATGCCCTGGCCAAGCTCAAGGCCCTGCGCGGGAGGTAGGGAAGTTGACGGGGCAATGCTGCCTCGCTAACTCCATTCAGCGATGTCGATCATTCTTTCGAGGCGCCACGTTAGCGCCTCTTTTAGATATGGCAGCCTTGCCGTGAGCGCGTCGTTTCTGGAAAGAATCTCGATTGCCTCGTCAACGAAGCCCTCGAGTTTGTCGCCGTCAAACCAGCCCATGTCCTCGACGAGCAACATTTGTTTGGCGGGACTTGAATGAAATTGTGCGCTGGTAAAACTGTGCTCTCCCGCCCTAAGCTCCTCTAGTGATATGTTGCACCAGAGTGATGAGCCCGAATCGAAGATGGGGGCTGGTCTGCAGGCCAGTGAGTTGACGTTTCGCACGAGGCCGAAGTTGCGCCAATGACGGTCGTAGTTGGCAATGATGTCATCGCATACGATCATGCGGTCAAGGGCGTCTTTTATATCTGTCGCTCCAAGCTCCTCGCTGTTTGCTACATACCGTTCGTAATCGGTTAGTCGCTCGTCTGCATTTGCATGCTGGTTTACATAGAACGCAGGGACATATTCTTCTTCGTCAGTTAAGAAGACATTGCATGTGCTCAAGGCGGAAGTACCCGCGCCTTCGAGCGAATAGGGTACATAATCGCAACCGTTTAGGATGCGACGGTGAAGTGCAGTCGCCACCAGCTCGTTATAAGGTTCCTGGTTTAGATGTGCACCTGCCTTGTGGAGGATTCGACGGTCACCCTCGCATGTCCAGCACTTTTGAAGATTGCCGTCCGAGGTGTTGTCAGGCTTTGCGGCAGCTGCCTTACCCTCCGGGGCGAAGGGTGCAATGGTTAGCGAGACGTCGTCAAAAGCATTATTGAAGAAATTGATATCTTCCCACGCGAGACCGGAGTCTTGGGGCCTAATCCAATACTGGTCGGATAAGGAGAGGCCAAGATTTCGCTGTACGAGTTCATCGGGAACATCGACTGCGGCTTCTGCAAGCAGGGAGGCTAGCCCAATGCGTGCGAGCGGGATACCGCGGCCGCGCCACCAGATGCGGAAGGAGTCGAGCGATACAGGTTTGCTGGGAGCAAAAACTCCAATAGGGGCGTGGGCACGATCGACGTCGGCGCCGATGTGGGTGAAGTCTTTCCGTGATCTGCTGTAGACCAGCTGGGCCACTTCGTGCGTGCGGTTCATGAGGGTGAATGCGATCTCGCTCTTACCGTGGCCGCGGCGGGGACGTCCCCCCGTTTTGGTCGCGGAACGGAGTCGCGTGTCGACGCTGCCTTTGTCGATGAGCCATACACCAGAAGCCTTGCGGGCCTCAAGTGCTCCGTTTTTTATGAGCTCCTGCACCCTGCGCGGAGTGATGCCGAGCAGCTCGGCTGCTTCTTTTGTAGTCAACATCGCGAAACCCTTCGCCAAAACGAATAGTTTTATATAGTCAATTGTAATTAAAACTATTCGTTCTGGCGAATGGTTTTAAGATTGAGAGCGCACTGACAGAAATGAACGGGCCTGGTACGCGCTGTTGCTGGATTTTGCATATTTGTATAACGCCGTGCGGCCTGTTGCGCCCCGTCCGTAATTCCTTTATTCTTAACAGGCTTCGCGCGAAAGCGCCAAGTGTGCCAGTGTGGCGCAACGGTAGCGCAACTGATTTGTAATCAGTGGGTTGCAGGTTCGATTCCTGTCACTGGCTCCATGAGAGTTTCGGGCTTTGTTCCTTGTGGGACAGGGCCCGTTTCTATTTAGGTGGTGCGCCATCGGGTTAGCGCCCATCCCGTTTTTGGTTTGTCTCGTCCTCCAGTTTGTCTAAATCTGTAACACCAAGACCGATATTTGGCATCTAACTGTTACAGATTGAGATGAAACTTAGGGTGTTTTAGGAATATCTTGATCTGTAACATGTAGAAGCGGAATAGGCCTCTTGCCGTTACAGATCGAGACAAGGGCGGGTACGGACCTGGATGTCCTGCTCGAGCGTGGATTTCTGGACGCGCGAGAGAAAAAATCTCCCGACCGGAGAACGAGCGTGGATAATTAACTTGGATAGGGAGCTAAGGTAAACACCGATTGTCTATCGACGGCTTTAGAAACGACGACCCCGATTCCATTGTGGAATCGGGGTCGTTTGTGCCTCAGGAATCCGAATGGATTAATCGAGCTCCTAAGGACCTTCTTGGGTTCTTGCTAATGGTCTGCCGAGGATGTCTCCAATGCAAACAGCGGGCATCTACTCAATATAGCTGGGGTTCTTCTTGATGATCACGCGTGCAGCGATGAAGGAGACGACGATGGCGATGATGGCGACAACGCATGCCAGCACGAAGTTGCCCATGGACCCATCGGGAGCGATAAAGATGAGTGCCGAAAGAAGGCCGGGGCATGCTCCCGCAACGTACTCTTTCAGAACAAAGATGCCTGCAGGGAGTCCAGCGCAGAGCGCGCCGATTGCCGTGCCGACAAGCAGGCGGGGACGCTCGATGAAGCAACCGTAGAACGCGGGCTCGGTTACGCCACAGAGTGCGGTGACGGCAACCGTGGTGACCATACCCCTCTTCTCTTTGTTTCCCTTCATGGCAGTTGCCAGGGCGAGGCTCGTGCCACCAATGCAGAGGTTCGAGATGAATCCAAAGATAATGGGTGCCCAACCGAGCTGCGCCAAGCTCGTAACTTCGATTGCGATGTAGGCCTTATCAAGACCGAGCATGACAAAATAGGGGTTAAGGGCTGCAAGGATTGGAGTAGCGATAAATGCCACGTTATCCATGAGCCACGTGACGGCATCACTCAGCGCGTAGCCCATCATGCTGCCGGCGGGGCCGAGGATAATCAGCTCAACAGGCACGACGATGAACATGGTGAGTAGCGGCTTCAAGAACAGTTTGGTAACGTCCGGGATGATTTTCTGAAGACCGCGATCAACAAAGTACATGAACACAACGCCCAGTATGATTGGCACCACCGTGCTCGAGTAGTCATTCGTCGGGATGGGGATGCCAAGAAAGTCGAGACCCTCAGCACCGCTAATAGACGAACTAATCATGATTGCGCCCAGCAGCGCGCCCATGAAAGGCTTCATCTTCATGACGGCGGCGAGCTGGTAGCCTAGGTAAACGGGCAGGAAGCTAAATGAGGCACTGAAGATCGCCAGCAGAACCTGGGCAGTTCCGCTATCGGTGCTCAATCCACAATAATTGACCAGGAGATTCTTAATCGAAAGAATGAGTCCGCCTACGATGAGCGCCGGGACGATGGGCATGAATACCTGTGCGGAGACATTTCCGAATTTCTCAACCAGGCTCATGGCAGTGTTGCCGCTTTTGATACCCTCTGCAAGATCCTTGGCGGTTTGGGCATCGTCGGCAACCGCGCCGCCGCCGACTTCGATTCCCGCGAAGTCGAGGAAGTCGTTGTAAGCCTCGGTGACGTTGGGGCCGATGATCACCTGAAGCTGGCCACCGCTGACTACTGCCCCGAGTGCCTGATCGGCCGATTTGGCGAGCTGGAGATCGATGATCGAGGTGTCTCGTGCGTCGATGCGAAGGCGCGTCGCACAATGAGTTACCGATGTAATGTTCTCTTTGCCGCCAACAGCCTTTAGGACTGTTTCGGACATTGCCTGATATTTCATCTCTTTCTCCTAACCTTCCTGCTCCTGATACTTCGAGATAAGGTCTCGGTACCAATACCAGCTCTTTTTGGGGGTGCGCTCCAGATTGTTCTCGAAGTCGATATGGACAAGTCCGTATCGTTTTTCGTAGCCGTTGATCCAGCTATACAGATCCATCGTCGACCAGAGGTAGTAGCCCTCAACGCGCGCGCCGTCGCGCTTAGCCCTCATCATGTGCTCGATGAACTGGCCCAGAAGCTCGATGCGGTCATCATCGTGGATCATTCCGTCTGCGTCTGGTTGCTCATAGGCGCCATGTCCGTTTTCCGTAATAAAGATGCGGGGCGCGTCATAGCGCTCGTGGACATCCATGATGGTTGAATACATGCAACTTGGGAGTATTTCGCGGCCCCATTTATTGCGGGGAACATTGCTGTCGCGGGCGCTTTCAAACAAGGGCGCAATGCATTTTCCTTCGACTTTTTTGCTCGAACCGCCCTTATTGTTCGCCGAAACGGCAAGCTCTCCACCGTGCCAGTCGGTTACATACTCTCGGCAATACACGTTGAGTCCAATAAAATCGACTTTACCGTCTCTGAATTCTTCTACGTCATTTGGGGATCGATAGAGCGAGACGCCAAGTTTTTCAAGGATTTCGTCCATTTCTGGCGGCAGTTGACCCTGAAGCGCTGGTGCCAGAATCATGCGATTGGCGAAAAAGTCTGCGTATCGAAATACGTCATCAGGGTGCTCGGTTGCCGGGTCGAGTTCGACAACGCCGCCATCGTGGACGGCGCCGATGATGCCGTCGTAGCCCATTTGACGATATGCTCGGACTGCGAGTGCGCTTGCGCGCATCAGGTTGTATTGAAACTGCATGTACGACTGAACGTCGAGCGATCGATTGGGGGGATAGTTGCCCAACATGTTTACGCAGTAGCTGTAGAAATGCGGCTCGTTAACGGTAGCCCAGATTTTGACGCGGTCTCCAAAGCGCTCAAAGCAAATCTTGGCGTATTTGCAGAACCACTCTGCCATGTCGTTGTTCAGCCATCCGCCTTTGCAAGCAAGCGTGAATGGCAGATCGTAATGGAACAGCGTAGCGTTGGGCTCTATGCCATTTTCGAGGCAGCAATCAATGACTCGATTATAAAAATCGATACCCTCTTCATTCACTTCGCCGATACCCGTGGGGATGATTCGACTCCATGAAAGAGAGAAGCGATAGGTGTTTTGTCCGCCTTCTTTCATCATGCGGATATCTTCTTCATAGCGATGGTAGAAGTCGCAAGATACATCACCGTCAACATGGTTGATGTTCTTATTGCTTGTGTGGTTAAAGAAATCCCACTCGCCGAGGCCTTTGCCGTCTTCGTTCCAGGCACCCTCGCACTGATAAGACGCCGTGGCGGAACCCCAGAGAAACGGCATGTTGTTCACGTTGCCCATGAATCCCCTTTCCATCATTCAACACGGTGGATACGTGTGACGGAATTACGATTAAGATGACGTCAACTGATTTGAATCATAGGAGAACGACCAAAGCTGTTTGATTCAATAAATGAACCATAATATCGAGGAGAGCGGAAAGAGGGATCACGTGAATATCAATGACTTCGATGTGCTCAATCGCATTAGCTCCATCATCAACAGCGAGTTTGGGTCAAACGATGCCGCCATCGCTCGATATCTCATCGCTCACATTAGGCGTTCGAGCGAAATCAATGTTGCCGCAATAACCCGCGATGCATTCGTGACCCGTTCCGCTGTTCGTCGTTTCTGCAATCGATTGGGCTACCAGTCTCTTAGCGATTTGAAAGAATCATTTACTCAATCAGTCTTTCCAAGCGACTTAAGCCATCGAGAGGAGGAATATGGCTACGAGGAGTACAGGGCAGAGCTCGACGTTCGCATGATCGAGATGTTCGCTGAGGTTGAAAGCGGCGTGTCCGATATCGCTATTAAGCACCTTGCCGACGAAATTGATGGCCATAAAAACGTTGAAATCTGGTGCACCAATAATGTGAGCGCCAATCTCGTACGATTTCAGCAGGAAATGTTTTATGCGGGCAAGATAGTTCGCATAGTTGCTGGGGCTAACGTCGCGGAATTGAAAAACATGGGAGACGCTTCGCAGTCATTGATAATTCTCGTATCGGTCTCCGGGCTATTTGCGTCAAAGGCGCGAGAGTATCTTGATTGCCGTTCGGGCAGGAAGATTCTAATTACTGCGTTTAGCAACGATGACAAATCGAGGTCTTTTGACCGTGTATATCGTCTTGGCAATGCGGGAAACGGAATTGACCGACTCGGCGTTTATTCGAAATACGCCATGACCTATTTCTTCGACTTGCTATCGTCGTGTTACTTGAGCCGCTACCCCTGCACCAAGGGGGAGCCGCTCTATGGGTCTACTTTGGTCTGGCCCGAGTAGTAGCGGCTCTATAGTTCTCCCGTCTGGAGAATGAGAGTGGATAATCTGCCGCTTTGGCCTTAGGGCCGCGCTAAAAGTGGGAGATTATCCACGCTCGATCGAGCCAGGGAAGCCCGATCGCGACCTATGTAATAGTGCAAGAGGGTCGTTATCGAAGGTCGATGCTGTAGGCGTACTCCACCGTGCCAAAGTGTTCCCTCGGGAAATGTCACCAGCGTAGCGAAATCCACCGTCCTTCATATCTAAACTCAACAAAACCGCAGGTCAAAGGCATGTAGATACGCCCGGCACCGTGTATCTAGAGGTTTTCGTTGACAGCCCCCAAGGTTGCATCGTATTATCTTTTTCGTTCGCGGGGGCGGCGGTCCAAAAGACCAAAGAACCTGCGGATACTTGAACGATTGGGAGTTTGCCCGAGTGGTTAATGGGGACGGGCTGTAAACCCGTTGGCTCTGCCTACATAGGTTCGAATCCTATAGCTCCCACCCGTCAAGTGCCTGTATAGCTCAGTCGGTAGAGCACTTCGTTGGTAACGAAGAGGTCACCAGTTCAAGTCTGGTTGCAGGCTCCATCCGGCGGTGTAGCTCAGTTGGTTAGAGCACACGGTTCATACCCGTGGCGTCACTGGTTCGAATCCAGTCACCGCTACCATAGGTAACACGGTGGCTTCTCAATAGTATGTTGAGAGGCCACTATGGTATAAAGGCAAAGTCCCGTCCGGGGACGACCTGTTAAGAGGAGGGCTTTATGGCCAAAGAGAAGTTTGAGCGCACTAAGCCGCATGTTAACATCGGCACCATTGGTCACGTCGACCACGGCAAGACCACGCTGACCGCCGCCATCACCAAGGTTCTCTCTGAGACCGAGGGCTGCAAGGCTGACTTCACTGCGTTCGAGAACATCGACAAGGCTCCCGAGGAGCGCGAGCGCGGCATTACGATCTCCGTCTCCCACGTCGAGTACGAGACCGCTGCCCGTCACTACGCTCACGTTGACTGCCCGGGCCACGCTGACTACGTCAAGAACATGATCTCCGGTGCTGCTCAGATGGACGGCGCTATCCTGGTCATCGCCGCTACCGACGGCCCCATGGCTCAGACCCGCGAGCACATCCTGCTCGCCCGTCAGGTCGGCGTTCCCTACATCGTCGTCTTCCTGAACAAGTGCGACATGGTCGACGATGACGAGCTCATCGACCTCGTCGAGATGGAGACCCGTGAGCTCCTCTCCGAGTACGATTTCCCCGGCGACGACATCCCCGTCATCCGTGGTTCCGCTCTGGGCGCTCTCGAGGGCGACGCCAAGTGGATGGACGCCATTCGCGAGCTCATGAAGGCCGTCGACGAGTACATCCCGACGCCTGCTCGTAACAACGACCTCCCCTTCCTGATGGCCGTTGAGGACGTTATGACCATCTCCGGCCGTGGTACCGTTGCTACCGGCCGTGTCGAGCGCGGTGAGCTCAAGCTCAACGAGCCCGTCGAGATCGTCGGCATCAAGGATACCCAGAACACCGTCGTTACCGGTATCGAGATGTTCCGTAAGTCCATGGACTTCTGCGAGGCTGGCGACAACGTCGGTCTGCTGCTCCGCGGCATCAAGCGCGAGGACATCGAGCGCGGCCAGGTTCTCTGCAAGCCCGGTTCGGTTACCCCGCACACCAAGTTCACCGGTGAGATCTACGTTCTGACCAAGGAGGAGGGCGGCCGTCACACCCCGTTCTTCGATGGTTATCGTCCTCAGTTCTACTTCCGTACCACCGACGTTACCGGTACGGTCAAGCTCCCCGAGGGCACCGAGATGGCTATGCCCGGTGACCACATCACCATCGAGGGCGACCTCATTCACCCGATCGCCATGGAGGAGGGCCTGCGCTTCGCTATCCGCGAGGGTGGCCACACCGTCGGTTCGGGCATCGTCTCCACGATCATTGAGTAAATTAGCTCTTTGATATAGCTGACTTAGAGAACCCGGCACTTTTAGGGTGCCGGGTTCTTTTCTACGCGGGGTTTATTCCCTGCCGATTGCGCTTCGCTCACCCTTAAGCTGAGCGTGAGGGATCGATTAGATCTCGATGGCTTCATTGATGTGTTCCAAATATGAATGGATCCACCGAGAACCAATTGACTCGAGGTTTTCATTGACAGCACTTACGTGGAGCTGATAAAGTAACAACTCGTGCCCGTACGGGGCGGAAATGAAAGGTTCAGGATACATGCGTACTCTAGTTACTCTTGCGTGCACTGAGTGCAAGCGCCGCAACTATACGACCACCAAGAACAAGTCGACCATGCCTGATCGTATGGAGATCAAGAAGTATTGCCCCTGGTGCCGTCACCACACGCTGCACAAAGAGACTCGCTAGTCTCTAGTCACATACGCCAGTAGTTCAATTGGTAGAGCATCGGTCTCCAAAACCGAGTGTTGAGGGTTCGAGTCCTTCCTGGCGTGCCAGTCATTATTCCGTAAGCTCCCAATTGGGGGCTTACGGTTTACTCATGTATAAGCGCATTGCGCGGAGGTAACCCAAATGGCCAACAAGAAGAACAAGAAGAAGGCTCAGCAGCAGGCGCCTGCCAACAACGCTGCCGCCAACTCCAAGGTTGAGGCCAAGAAGGCCGTTGCCAAGAAGAACGAGAAGGCTGCGAAGTCCAAGAAGAACGAGAAGCCTGGTTTCTTCGCCCGCACCAAGAAGTATTTCGCTTCGGTCAAGTCCGAGATGAAGCGTGTCACGTGGCCCGATAAGAAGGAGCTCGTGAACTACTCGGTCGTCGTTTGCGCTTCTCTGATCGTCGTCGGCGTCGTCATCGCTCTGCTCGATGCTGGCTTTGGCGAGGCTCTTGCTCTGTTCTCTGGATTGAGGGGCTAAACCATGTCTAAGCGTTGGTACGTCGTTCACACTTACTCTGGATACGAGAACCGCGTTAAGTCCGATCTCGAGCATCGCATCGAGACCATGGGCATGCAGGACCGTATCTTTGATATCGAGATTCCTATGGAGCGCGTCACCGAGATCAAAGAGGGTGGCAAGCGCGAGACCAAGGATTCCAAGATCTTCCCGGGTTATGTCCTGGTCCGCATGGAGATGGATGACGATGCTTGGACGTGTGTTCGCAACACGCCCGGCGTCACCGGTTTCCTAGGCGGCAACGGCAAGCCCGCTCCGCTTTCCCGTGACGAGTACAACAAGATGACTCGTCGTCCCGGTAAGGGCGATTCGCCCAAGCGCACCTCGGTTGATATTCAGGTCGGCACGTCCGTCCGCGTCACCGATGGCCCGCTTACCGACTTTGATGGCAAGGTCTCCGAGGTTAACATCGAGGCTGGCAAGCTCAAGGTCACGCTGATGATCTTTGGCCGCGAGACGCCGGTCGAGCTCGACTTTAACCAGGTCGCTGTCATCGCTTAAGTTTTCGTCCGTTCGCGCGAGCGTGCTTCTTCTGTGACTGCTCATCTCAGGAGTGCTTCTAACACGTGCGTGCTTACGATATAGCAAGTACTTCACACTCGTGATTCGAAAGGAATGACCATGGCTGAGAAGAAGGTTGCCAACGTCATTAAGCTCCAGATTCCTGCTGGTGCCGCTAACCCCGCTCCTCCCGTCGGCCCCGCCCTGGGCGCTGCTGGCGTGAACATCATGCAGTTCTGCCAGGCCTTTAACGCCGAGACGCAGGACAAGAAGGGCGACATCATCCCCGTTGAGATTTCTGTCTACGAGGATAAGTCCTTCTCCTTCATCACCAAGACCCCGCCGGCAGCTCATCTCATCAAGAAGGAGCTGAACCTCAAGTCTGGTTCCGCTAAGCCCCAGGCCGACAAGGTTGGTCAGCTCTCTCAGGAGCAGCTCACCAAGATCGCCGAGATCAAGATGCCGGACCTCAATGCCAACGACATTGATGCCGCCAAGAAGATCATCGCCGGAACCGCCCGTTCCATGGGCGTCACCATCGCTGAGTAGCGATTTCTTTAGGTAATGACGGGTGCTCCGACTGGGGCGCCCGTTAAATGTGTGCAATAGGGCACACGATACGATGTGGGAGGGCTCACGCCCGTTTAACCACAGGAGGTAATGCACATGGCTAAGCATGGTAAGAGCTATAACGCCGCTGCCGAGAAGATCGACCGCGCCACGCTCTACACCCCCCTTCAGGCTGCCAAGCTCATCAAGGAGCTCGACACCGCCAAGTTCGACGAGACCGTCGAGGCCCACTTCCGTTTGGGCATCGATACTCGTAAGGCTGACCAGAACATCCGTGGTTCCATCTCCCTGCCCCACGGCACCGGCAAGACCGTTCGTGTTGCCGTCTTCGCCGAGGGCGAGAAGGCCCGCGAGGCCGAGGCTGCCGGCGCCGACATCATCGGTTCCGACGAGCTCGTCGCCCAGATTCAGAAGGGCGAGATCAACTTCGACGCCGCTATCGCTACGCCGAACATGATGGCCAAGGTTGGCCGCATCGGTAAGATCCTTGGTCCCCGTGGCCTCATGCCGAACCCCAAGCTCGGCACCGTGACCATGGACGTCGCCAAGATGGTCTCCGAGCTCAAGGCTGGCCGCGTTGAGTACCGCGCCGACCGCTACGGCATCTGCCACGTGCCCCTGGGCAAGAAGTCCTTCTCTGAGCAGCAGCTCGTCGAGAACTACGCTGCCCTGTACACCGAGATCCTGCGCGTCAAGCCCTCTTCTGCTAAGGGCAAGTACGTCAAGTCCATCTCCGTGTCTTCCACCATGGGCCCTGGCGTCAAGGTCGATCCCGCTATCCAGCGCGACTTCCTGGCTGAGTAACTAACAGTTACTGCCTGAGCAAAGCAAGCATTGCTAAAGAGACCCGGTTCTGCCTCGTGCAGGACCGGGTTTCTTGCTTTTGAGTCAACGAAACCACCACGAAGGGGACAGTGAGCTGCGCCCCGAAACTTGGACTGAATAAATAGCGACTACGCCGCAAGGGCCCGGTTCCGGAACTCCTCCGGCGTCAGGCCCTTCAATCTTACCTGCCTGCGCCGCGTGTTCCAATGGGCTATGTACCC
>NZ_JBBNLO010000020.1:0-47790 GCF_040092405.1 Collinsella sp. CLA-ER-H2 | reverse complement strand
CGGCCCGTCACGGGTCAACCTGCAGTGCGGCCCGAACCCCGTGAGGGCCGGCGCCTTTAGACGCGTGCCGGAAATCCAAGGGTTATACCCTAAGAGCAAACCACCCCTTTTAGGGGTGGTTTTGATTATTCCGGGACCGTGTTTTTCGGTCCAATTCTCAGCCTCTCAAACAAAATCTCGATCTGTAACATCTAGACCCGATTTGGACGGCTAGGTGTTACAGATTGAGATGTTTCGGCAGGACGGTCTTCGTTTGTCTAAATCTGTAACACGAGGGACGGTTTTTACTGAGTAACTGTTACAGATCTAGATCTTTCGGCAGGCTAGATTGGTTTGTCTCAATCTGTAACAGTTGCTCGGCAAAATAGGGTCTTACTGTTACAGATCGAGACAAGCCGACGGGCCGCCCTGCCCCATCCACCTGCCGCTACCTGCTGTCCGCCGATTTCCGTTGCGCTGCTGTATTCCCATGCCATATCCTCTAGATAACTACGCGGCATCATCGCCGCCGCGCCTACAAGAGAGGAATGTCCATGACCACACCTGCATCCAAGCTGCTCCAGCCCATTACGGTTGGCCCCCTTGAGCTCAAGAACCGCATTATGTTTCCGCCGCTGACCACCGGCTACGAGGAGCGTGACGGTTCCATCGGCGAGCGCAGCCTGGCTTTTTACGAGCGCTTGGCCCGTGGCGGCGTGAGCTACATCGTCATCGGCGACGTCGCTCCCGTCATGACCGCAAGCCCCACGCCCAAGCTGGCAACCGACGCCCAGATCCCCACGTTTAAGGCGCTGGCCGATGCCGTCCACAAGCACGGCGCCAAGGTCGCGCTGCAGCTGTTCCACCCCGAGTACGATGTGCCCGGTGTCGGCCGCATGGTCATGGGCTCCATGGCTGCCGCCAAGGCCGCGCAGGAGGCCAAGGCCGCCGGCGACGAGGAGACCTTTGCCGCCAAGATGGCCGAGTCCAACGAGATCCGCAACCAGGCCTACGCCAAGCTGCATCACGACATGCAGCACTTTGTGAACGAGGCGAGCGTAGAGCAACTCACCCAGATCAAGGAGGCCATCGCTGCCTCGGCCGCCCGTGCGCGGCAGGCCGGCATCGACGCCATCGAGGTTCACGGCGACCGCTTGGTGGGTTCGCTGTGCTCCGCGATCCTCAACCAGCGCACCGACGAGTACGGTGGTTCGTTCGAGAACCGCGTTCGCTACGCGCTGGAGGTCGTCGCTGCCATTAAGGAGGCCGCGCCGCAGCTGATGGTGGAGTACAAGCTCCCCGTGATCATGGAGAACCCCGACGGCACGCCGCGCGGCAAGGGCGGCCTGCAACCCGACGAGGCCTGCGAGTTCGCCAAGCTGCTCGAGGGCGCGGGCATCGACATGATCCAGGTCGCGCAGGCCAACCATACCGGCAACATGGGCGACACCATTCCGCCCATGGGCGCCATGCCCTACAACTGGACGCTGCCCGTGGCCGAGCGCGTCAAGGCCCTGGTCTCCGTGCCGGTGGCAACCGTCGGCCGCGTGGTTTCGGTCGAGGCCGGCGAGAAGATTCTGGAAGACGGCGCCGCCGACATCATCGCCTATGGCCGCTCGCTCATGTGCGACCCCGACATTGCGCTGAAGGCCGCCACGGGTGAGCCCATCCGCGAGTGCCTCAACTGCAACAAGGGCTGCGTCGACGCGATTCAAAACCGCAAGTACATCTCGTGCGTGCTCAATGCCGAGAACGGCGACGAGGCGACCATCGCCATCAAGCCGGGCGAGGGCGACAAGAAGATCGCCGTGGTGGGCGGCGGTATTGCCGGCCTGGAGGCCGCGCGCGTGGCAGCCAAGCGCGGCTACAACGTGACCGTCTACGAGGCGAGCGATCATCTGGGCGGCCAGATTGTGCTGGCGGCCGCGCCCCCGCGCAAGGACGAGACCATGCGCTCGGTCGAGTATTACGAGAAGATTCTGCCTGGCCTGGGCGTGAAGGTTGAGCTCAACCACGTCGCTAGCCCCGCGGACCTCAACGCCGCCGACGCCGCGATTGTGGCCGTGGGCGCGCACGACGTGGTCATCCCCGTTCCGGGTGCCGACTCGGACAAGGTCGTCTCGAGCTGGGACGTGCTGGCCGGCAAGGTGGAGCTCAGCGGCCGCGTCGCCGTCATTGGCGGTGGCCTGGTGGGCACCGAGACTGCCGAGTATCTGCTGCAGCACGGCTGCGAGGTGGCGATCGTGGAGATGCTCGACAAGATTGCCGCGGGCGAGTCTGAGACCATTCTGCCGCTGATTATGAGCGACTTTGCCGAGCACAACGTGGAGCAGCACGTGAAGACCCGCCTGACCGCCATTACTGACGAGGGCGTGGAGGCCGTTCGTACCGCCGAGGACGGCGCCGAGGAGCCGGTGAAGATCGCCTGCGATTACGTGGTGATGGCCGTGGGCTCCAAGGCCAACGCGTTTGACCTGGATGGCGTGACGGTGCCCGTGACCTGCGTGGGCGACTGCTCGGGCGAGCGCACCGCCGACATTGCGAGCGCCATTCGCACGGCGTATCACGCGGCCAACGAGCTGTAGTTGGACATCGCGGCCAGGCGGGGCGGTAGCACGGATCCGTCTCGCCCGGCTGTGTCCCGTCGGGTGTCAACCGGTGCGGGGCCTGCAAGCGCAGCAGGTCCCGCCCTTTTTGTTTTGCTCCAGTGGATGGCAATGCGCGGTAATCATGAGGAGTGAGGACGTCTACTGCCTTGCAGATCACTCAAAATTATTGTGGGAGGGGTTAATAACTATATCCTCTATACCAAAGGACATAAAGAGATGTCAATTTTGTTGACAAGCGAATGACGATTAGCTGCGAGTCAGCTACCAGCGTAAATAATCGATAAAGAAATGTCGTAATTTGGTGCCAAATGCCCAGATAACGCCGCGTCTATTTTAATTAACTGCTTTGGGCAAACAGTAAAATGCTACTATCTAACTTGCACGTAAGAAAGCAGATTAACGGTTAAGGCTAAGAAGTGGCAGGTATGTCGGAAGCAACTAGGACTCGCACGCATGCGCCCGAGGTTAGGCAGCGCGCCGTCGAGATCCTCCAAGAGGGGGTCGGCCATCGCGCCCTCGCCGCGGAGCTTGGCATTCCCCAGGCCACAGCTCGTCAGTGGGCCCGCGCGTATGCTGTGGGCGGTGCCGACGCCGTTCTCAACGCCGGTTCGCATCATCACACCTATTCGTACGAAGTTAAGCTCGCCGTGGTCAAGGACCGCTTGGAAAACGGCTTAACGGTTCGCGAGGCCATGATCAAGCACAAGATTCCCAGCGAGTCTTCGGTCAAGGCTTGGTGCCGTCAGTACCGCGAGAGCGGTGAGTCCGCACTGGTCGATAAGCCGGGCGGTCGCAAGCCGCGCGTTAAAAAGGCGAAATAGCAAACGGGATGGTGCGCCCACAGGGGCGCATTTTTCTTGCCGCCTCTCTGCTCCAAAGCGGACGTGCCCTTGCCCCGTACGCCTAAAACTCCCCAGTTGACCGAAAACCCGCCGCCGCTACTCATCAATTGAGCTATAACGTTAAACAATTGCAGCGTTTTTGCATGGGGGAGTGATGGTATGACGCTACTGTATTTCCTTACCCTGTTTCCGCTGGTACCGGCGCTGGGCATGCTGCTCGCGCGCGGTGACCGCGCCCGCGATGCGGTGGGACTCATAGGCTCCGGCATTATCATGGCGGTGACAGTTGTAGTCGCCGTCATGTTTTTTGGCACGGGCCCGCAGAGCTTCGAGGTTGCCCCCGGCACCTCGCATGTGCTCTCGATCATCAGCTCCGTCATCGACGTGATCCTGTGCGCCGTCATCCTGTACAACGCGCGTAAATATAAGAGCACGCTCACCACGGTGCTTGGCGTGGTGCAGCTGGTGGGTTCGGTTGCCTTCGCAGCCATGACGCTGCCCGCGGCCGTGGTCGTCACCGCCACGCCGCTTTACCTGGACTACATGAGCGTGATCATGGTGCTTGCCGTCGGCATCGTCGGCAGCCTGATCTGCGTGTACGCCCTGGGCTACATGAAGGACTTCCAAGCCCACGACGAGCACGAGGCCGCGCTGCGCGGGCGGACCGCGCCCGACCGTCGCCCGCAGTTCCTGGCGCTTATGTTCCTGTTCCTCTCGGCCATGTTCGTCATCGTGACGAGCGACAACCTGGAGTGGCTGTTCTGCGGTTGGGAAATCACCACCGTGTGCTCGTTCCTCATGATTGGCTACACGCGCACGCCCGAGGCCATCAAAAACGCCTTCACCCAGATCATCCTCAACATGCTGGGTGGCATCGCGTTTTTGGCGGGGCTCATGTACCTGCACGTTAACGGCATGCCGATGACCATCACCGGCATGATCAGACTTGCCGAGGCCGGCACCGCGCGGTCCGCGCTGCTGGTGATGCCGGTCGTCCTGCTGTCGCTCGCCGCCCTTACCAAGGCCGCGCAGATGCCGTTCCATACCTGGCTGCTCGGTGCTATGGTCGCCCCCACTCCCACGAGCGCCCTACTGCACTCGTCCACCATGGTCAAGGCCGGCGTGTTCCTGATGGTCAAGCTCAGCCCGCTCTATGCCACCTATCCCGTGACGGGCTTTATGGTCACCAGCGTGGGCGCCATCACGTTTTTGCTGGCCGCCCTCATGGCCATCTCGCAGAGCAACGCCAAACGCGTGCTCGCGTATTCCACCATCTCCAACCTGGGTCTCATCAGTGCCTGCCTGGGCGTTGGCGCGCCCGAGGCAGTATGGGCCGCCATCTTCCTAATCCTGTTCCACACGGTTGCCAAGTCGCTGCTGTTCCTGTGCGTGGGCACCGCCGAGCACCATATTGGCAGCCGCAACATCGAGGACATGGACGGCATGTTCAGCCGCATGCCGCACCTGACGCGCCTGATGATGCTGGGCATCATGGGCATGTTTGTGGCGCCGTTTGGCATGCTCGTGTCCAAGTGGGGTGCCCTGGTGGCGTTTGCGCAGACCGGCAACGTGCTCATGATCATGGTGCTGGCCTTTGGCTCGGCTGCGACGTTCTTCTTCTGGGGCAAGTGGCTCGCCAAGCTTTCGGGCGTCGACCCCACGGCTCAAAACGTTGAGGTCAATGTCCACAAGACCGAGTGGGCGGCGCTCAACACCATCGCCGCGCTGCTGGTGCTGTGCTGCGTGGCGTTCCCGATTATTTCGAGCGGCCTGGTGTCGCCTTACTTGGCCATGGTGTTTGGCCGCGTGCCGCACGTCATCGGCAAGGACGCCATGTATCTAATGGTGGTCATCGTGGCGTTTATCGCCGTGGTGCTGCTGACTTCGTTCCGCGTGAGCAACAAGCCGCACGTCAACGTGTACCTTTCGGGCGTTGGGACCGAGAACTACCGTCATTTCCGCGGCTCGATGGGCCACGAGGTAAAGGCCGAAAAGCGCAACTGGTACCTGGAGGATGCTCTCGGCGAAAAGCGCCTTGGCCCCGCGGGCAGCGTCGTGTGCTGCGCCATCATTCTGTTTGCACTGCTGTGCTGCGCGTGGATTGGACCCGAGCGGCTTGCCATGAGCGCGCCCTCGGTGCTGCGCGGTAAGTATTTCGAAGGCTCGGGCGTCGTGGGCATTTTTATTGGCACCGTGGCGTTTGCCCTGATCGCGCCGCTTGTGGGCGGCCTGATTGACGGCCTTGACCGTAAGCTCTCGGCCCGCATGCAGGGCCGCGTGGGCCCGCGCCTGATGCAGCCTTTCTACGACGTTGCCAAGCTGCTGCGCAAGGCTCCTGCCAGCGTAAATACCATGGACGACACCTACATGGCATGCGCGCTCATCTTTACCGTGGTGGGCGGCGGCATCTTTGTGTCGGGCTCCAACACGCTGCTGTGTGCCTTTATGGTTACGCTCGCCGCGATCTTTGTGGTGCTGGCGTCCGCCTCGACGCAAAGCCCGTTTGCGCAGGTCGGCGCCGACCGCGAGCTGCTGCAGGTTATGAGCTACGAGCCCGCCGTTTTGCTGATGAGCGTGGGCCTGTACCTCGCCACCGACAGCTTCGATTCCATCGCCGTGACCGGGCAGGCGGCGCCCATCATCCTGTACAGCGCGCCCATTTTCCTGGCGCTGCTTGCGGTACTCACCATCAAACTGCGCAAGTCGCCCTTCGACCTTTCGTACTCGCATCACGCGCATCAGGAGATCGTCCAGGGTGTCGCCACCGAGATGAGCGGCGGCACGCTGGCAAAGATGACCCTTATGCACTGGTGCGAGACCGTGCTGTTCATGATGTGGGTGGGCATGTTCTTTGTTTGGGACAACCCGGTGAGCTGGGTGGTAGCCCTGGTCGTGATGGTCGCGACGTATTTTGTCGAGGTGCTGATCGACAACACCTTTGCCCGCAGCACCTGGCGCAGCTGCTTTAAGCTCGGCTGGGGTGTGGCGCTGGTGTTTGGCCTGCTCAACCTCATGCCCATCCTCGTCGACGTATTTATTTAGGAGGCGGCATCCATGGATCATAAAATGTCGCGCTCGCCGTGGGTTATTCATTACGACGGCTCGAGCTGCAACGGATGCGATATCGAGGTGCTGGCCTCGCTCACGCCGCTGTTTGATGCGGAGCGCTTTGGCGTGGTCAACACTGGCAACCCCAAGCATGCGGATATCTTTTTGGTGACGGGCTCGGTCAACGCGCAGAATCTGCCCGTCGTGCGCCAGATCTACAGCCAGATGCTCGAGCCCAAGTGCGTGGTGGCGTGCGGCATTTGCGCGTGCTCGGGCGGCGTGTTTCGCGATGCCTACAACGTGATCGGCGGCGTGGACCGCGCGATTCCCGTGGACGTGTACGCGCCCGGGTGCGCCATTCGTCCCGAGACCGTGATCGATGCCATCGTGGAGGCGTGCGGCATTCTGGACCAGAAAGAGGCCGTGATGCGCGCCGGCGGCGATCCGCTCACCGTGGGCGGCGCCGCCACCTGGGACGGTGGCGTTGAGCTGGGCGAGGACGGGTTTGTGGCCGCGGGGGCCGGGACTGACGGTGCCGGTGACGGTGGAGAGGCCGATGTGTCTGCCGGGAAGTCCGCCACGCCCGCCGCTGTAAAGGAGGCCGAGTAATGCAAGAGGCAATCTATACCACCGTCGGGATCGATGAGCTCCTGTCGCATGTCCAGGCGCTCAAGGGCGCCGGTGCCCGCTTTGTGCAGATGCACGCCGAGCGCAACGTCGACGACGGTTCGTATCGCTTGGTCTATACATTTATCAACGTTCATGCTGCTCAGGAGCATATTGCGCAGGACGGCAGCTGTGCAATCGAGAACCTGGTGGTTGAGGGCATCGACCAGTACCAGGAGATTCCGTCCATCAGCTCGTATTACCCCGCGGTGTTCCCGTTTGAAAATGAAGCGCACGATCTGTTTGGGCTTGCCATCACCGACATGCAGATCGACTTTAAGGGCTTTTTCTACCAGGTCTCGACTGCCGAGCCCATGAGCGTTATCACGCCCGAGGTGAAGGCCGCGCGCGAGAAGGCCATGAAGGTCCGCGCGGCTGCCGAGGCCAAGGCGCGCAAGGCCGCGGCCGAGAAGGCCGCCGCGGCTGCGGCTGCTGCAGGGGAGGGCGTTGCGGGCGCCGGCGATGCCGCGGGCGCCGCTGCTCAGCCCGCTGCGGCTGCCGGCTCCGATACTCAGCACGATGAGGCTGCTGCGAAGGCCGCGCTCAAGGCCGCCGAGATGGAGGCAAAGCTCGCCGCCATGGATCCCGAGAAAGCGGCCAAGGTCCGCGCGGCGCTTGCCGCCAAGGCCGCTCGCGACAAGCAGAAAGAGGAGGCGTAAGGTCCATGGCACATCGTTCCGTTATTCCGTTTGGCCCGCAGCACCCGGTGCTGCCCGAACCGCTTCATCTAGACCTGGTGATCGAGGACGATCGCGTCATCGAGGCAATTCCACAGATCGGCTTTGTGCACCGCGGGCTCGAGAAGCTCACCGAAAAGCGCGACATGCATCAGTTTGGCTACATCGCCGAGCGCATCTGCGGCATTTGCGCCGTGGGTCACAGCTGCGGCTATGCCAGCGCCTGCGAGCGCATGCTCGACATCGAGGTGCCCGGCCGCGTGCAGTATATTCGCACCATTCTGCACGAGCTTTCGCGCATCCACTCGCATCTGCTGTGGCTGGGCCTGCTCGCCGACGCCTTTGGTTTTGAGGCGCTGTTCTATCGGTCGTGGACCCTGCGCGAGCAGATTCTCAAGATCTTTGAGAGCACGTGCGGCGGGCGCGTGATTCTGTCGATTAACGAGATCGGCGGCCTTAAGCACGATATCGAGGACTCCGAGCTGGCGGGCATTGTCCAGACACTCGATGCCATGCGTCCCGACTACGAGGCCCTGGTGCATACGTTTTTGGACGACGACAGCTGCGGCGAGCGTCTGCATGGCGTGGGCGTGATCAGCAAGAAGGACGCGCTGGAGCTTTCGATGGTCGGCCCGTTTGGGCGCGCCTCGGGCGTGGACTATGACGTGCGCATGTTTGGCGACGGCGCCTATGCGGATCTGGCTGCGTTTGAGCCAATTGTCGCTACCGATGGCGACTGCTATGCCCGCTGTCAGGTGCGTTGCGCCGAGGTCACGCAGGCTATGGACATCATCAAGGAGCTAGTGGGCAAGATTCCGCACGACGGGATCGGCGGGCGCACCAAGCTCACGCCGGCCGACGGCGCACGCGGAGAGGTTGTGATTGAGCAGCCGCGCGGCGAGGCGTATTACTATGTGCGCGGCAACGGCACCAAGAACTTGGACCGTTTCCGCGTACGCACGCCGACGTCGCAGAACCTGGCGGGTCTGACACATGCGCTGCAGGGCGTGCTCCTTGCCAACGTGCCCATGATTATCCTGACCATCGACCCCTGCATTAGCTGCACGGAAAGGTAGGCACGGCATGAGTTTGCTGACATTTGCCAAGACGGCCTTGGGTTCCATGGTCAAACAGCCGGTCACGGTGCGCTATCCGCAGGAGAAGCTGACGGCGCCCGAGCGCCTGCGCGGGCACATCGTCAACGACATGGATGTGTGTATCTGCTGCGGCATGTGCGCGCGTCGCTGCCCGGCGGGCGCGCTTGCGGTCGATCGCAAGGGCGGAACGTGGTCGATCGACCCGTATGCCTGCGTGGTGTGCGGCGAGTGCATCGAAAGCTGCCCCAAGCACTGCCTGACTATGGACACCGCGCGCACTCCAGTCGCGGCGGACAAGACCCCCACGGTAGAAACCAAGCCGGAATAGCGCTGGGATGGGGCCGGTGGGGCAAAAATGCCCCACCGGCCCCGCGCGTGAACGCGCGGTTGGGCCGCCGCGAACAAAACCATGCCGGATTACGGGGCTGGATAGCGAACCTCCGACCATACAGAAAATCGCAAAAACAAAACCGCAGGTAGATAGCCTGACGTTTTTCAAAAAATGAAGGTATGGATGAGGGCCTCGGCTTTAGCCCCGTAATCCGGCATAGTTTTGAAATACCACCATATCCGTAGCATCCCTTGATCTCCCGTGGACAGAGGGAAACGGATTATTTTGGCCTTGCGAGGGCTGCCGCGTGACCCGTCTACCACGAAATGGGCCCATCTACTACGTTTAGGCCGCTACCCTCAACCATGGCAAGTAATGTGAAATAAAAACCGCAGGTAAAACGCCTGCGATTTTTCATGAAACGCGGGTATGGTCGGGGGTATCGGGTCAAACGTAGTAGATGGGCCAGTTTTGTGGCGAGCGCCACCAATTGATTCCCCGGGGACGGAGGAAAACGGGTCATTTTGGCCTGATGGCTCCGAGTTGCACCCGTTTTCCTGCGAAAACGCCGTGTCTCAACTTTGGTGAGACATTTGTCTCACGCCCAAAACAGAATCTGGAACATGTGTCACCTGCCCAAATTGTGTCTCATTTCGTAACTTTAGGCTGTTGCAAGGTCTGAGACCGCGAGAAGGGAGACGCGATGAGTAAGTACACGAGGGGTCTCTTGGCGGTGATACTTGCCGTAGTGCTTGTGTTGCCGGCTGCAGCATTTGCCATGCTGCCCGAGGCCAACGCCAGGTCCAGCACAGGAATGGACGGACCGGCCATGACCGGAAAAACGGTCGTCGACCGCGATACCAGCAACTACTGGAAGTTCTGGGCCGGCGGCTATGACGGCAAGGAAGTAACAACTCAAAACGTCGGCCGAATCTGGACCGATAAGACGGTCAAGGCAGTCGAGAACGGGGATTCTGATTTCCTGACCACGCTGTCTGCTATCTCTTCGACATCCGATACGACGGTCTCCGGCAAGCCGCTCGACATCGTGCTGGTGTTGGATGCTTCTGGCTCGATGAAGGATGACATGAGCGGAAACGACGGAACCAAGCGTATTGATGCGCTGAAGAAGGCCGCCAATAGCTTTATTGACACCATCGCCACGCAAAACCAAGGTATTGCAGATGAGTCCAAGCAGCACAAGGTCGCCATCGTTAAGTTCGCGGGCACAAAGTCCACTGATGTCGGCAACGGTAAGGATAGATACGGCTACAACTATTCGCAGACCATGAAGAAGCTGACGCTCTGCAAGGGCGAGGACGCGGAGAGCCTTAAGAGTACGATCGACTCCATCAGTCCCGCTGGCGCCACGCGAGCCGATTACGGCTTACAACTGGCTGAGGGCATTTCGTCTGATCGCGCCGACGCCAAGAAGGTCGTCGTCTTCTTCACCGATGGCTCGCCCACGAGTTGGGACGAATTCGAGAACGAGGTTGCCAATGACGCTATCAACAGCGCCAAGAAGATCAAGGATAAAGGTGCCGACATTTATACGATCGGTATCTTTAGCGGCGTAAACCCCAGTGCCATCCCCACGGCTGATGGCACAAGCAAAGAGAATAAGTTCATGCATGCCGTGTCGAGCAACTATCCTGCCGCCTCATCCAGCATTTCTGTCTGGGACGAATGGACCATCAACTTTGGTGCGCGCGCAGAAAACGCCAATTACTACAAGTCGGCAACCAGCGCTTCTGAGCTCGAGAAAATCTTCGAAGAGATCTCGGGAAGCATTATCCAAGCCGGTTACCCGACCGAAGTTCACGGCGGTTATGGCGAGCATAAGTCTGGCTATATTACGTTTACTGACGAGCTGGGCGACTTTATGCAGGTCGACAACTTTACGTCTGTCGTGTACAACGGCGAGACGTTTACTGGCCCGGCAATGAAGGCCGAGGGCAATGTCGATACCTATACATTTACTGGTGCCGCCGCGAACTTGGTTATCACCGTTCAGCATGCCGGAAAGGGCGAGCCCCAGACCGGCGATATCGTAACGGTCAAGATTCCCGCGTCGCTGATTCCGCTGCGCCACTTTAAGATTACCGATGGCGTTCTTACGGTCGACGATACTGAGCCCATCCAGGTGAACTACACCTCGAGTGTTAAGAAAGACGCGCTCGATAACCTGTTTACACCCGAGCAGGTAGTGGGGCTTAAGGACTACATCAAGAGCAATACGATCACCGCGGAGAACGGCTCCAAGACTGTTAACTTCTACGCGAACAAGTGGAATGGCGGTACGCTGGGCGATACGATTGCGAACTTTGAGCCCGCCGATTCCAACCGTTATTACTATTTCCAGAAGCAGACTCCCATTTATGTGGATAAGAACTGCACAACGCCTGCGACGGGCTCGCTGGCTGCCGAGGGCATCTATTACTACAAGGATGAGTTCGAGGCGCTGGGTGCAGGCGGTAAGGCCGAATCCCGTACCGCTGTTATCAAGTTTAAAGGCGGAGACGCCGCGAGCTCTGAGGACGCCTTCGTGCGCGACGCGAACGGAAACCTGTCGTTTAGCAAGGGAACCGCGCGCCTGGCCTTTATTGACGAATTGCATATCACCAAGGAGCGTGTGGGCGGTGACAACCCCACCCGCACCGCGGCCGACGTGCTCAACCCCAAGTGGAACAACAACGCCACGGAGGTTGACGTTCACCTGGGCAATAACGGCAAGATCAGCTTTGATATGACGCCGGCAACGGTGGATACCAAGACGAGCTTTGGCCTGACCAAGGTGCTTGAGGGTCGTGATTGGACGGATACGGACGAGTTTAAGTTTGAGCTCTCCGCGACGTCCGAGAATGACGCCCCGATGCCCGCACCCGCGACCGCGATCGTGCACAAGGCTGACCTAGACAAGGGCAAGGCAGCTATCGACTTCGGCGAGATCACCTACAACAAGCCGGGCGAGTACACCTATGAGGTCCGCGAGGTCAAGGGCGGCGCCGGTGGCATCACCTACAGCGAGAACGTTGCCACGTTCAAGGTGACCGTGGCGGTTAAGGCCACGGGTGGGCTTAAGGCTGATGTTGAAAAGATCTCGGGCGAGACCGAGTTCAAGAACACCTATAGCGTGAAGCCTGTCGAGGACCAGATCACCGCGACCAAGGTCCTGACCGGGCGCGACCTCAGGGACGGCGAGTTCTCCTTCGAGCTCGTCGAGGGTAACGATGTCGTCGTCACCGGCAAGAACGATGCCGACGGCAAGATCGTCATGGACAAAATCACTTACGATAAGCCCGGCACTCACACCTACACGCTGCGCGAGAAGCTCCCCAACGAGGCGGGGCTGAGCAACGGGATCACGTACGATAAGACGAGCTACACCATCAAGACGAGCGTCATCGACAACGGCGACGGCACGCTTAAGGTGACCCATACGCTCGAGGGCACCAAGCCGGCACGCTTTGAGAACAAGTACAACACTGCCCCGAATAAGTCCAGCGTCACCGACCAGATCACCGCGACCAAGACCCTGACCGGGCGCGATCTCAAGGAAGGCGAGTTCTCCTTCGAGCTCGTCGAGGGCAACGATGTTGTCGCCACCGGCAAGAACGACGCCCGCGGCAAGATCAAGATGAGCCCCATCGAGTACACCGCTGCCGGCAATCACACCTACACGCTGCGCGAGGTCCCGGGCGACGCCAACAACGGCATCACCTACGACGGCAAGACCTACACCATTGAGACGACCATCACCGACAAGGGCGACGGCACGCTCGAGGCGAAGCATGTCCTGAAGGGCGACGACGAGGCGAAGTTCAACAACAGCTACAAGCCGAATCCTGACGAGTTCAGCGTCACCGACAAGATCGCCGCGACCAAGGTCCTGACCGGCCGCGACATGGCTGAGGGCGAGTTCTCCTTCGAGCTCGTCGAGGGCGAGGGCAGGGACGCCAAGGTCGTCGCCACCGGCACCAACGCCGCCGACGGTACGATCACGATGAGCGCCGTGAAGTACGACAAGCCCGGCACCCACATCTACACGCTGTGCGAGGTCAACGGTGGAACCACTAGCAAGGGCATTACCTACAGTGACGCCAAGTTCGCCATCGAGACGACCATCACCGATAACGGCGACGGCACGCTCAGTGCCCAGCATGTTCTGAAGAATGCCGAGGCTGCGATCTTCGAGAACACCTACAGCGTGACTCCGCTCAAGACCGAGCTCGACTTTGGTCTGAGCAAGGCTATCGATGGCCGCGACTGGACGGACGCCGATAAGTTCAGCTTTACCATCAGCGCAGCCGAGGGTACGGACGCCCCGCTGCCCGACCCCGCAACCGTGACCGTGAGCAAGAAGGACGCGAAGGACGGCATCGCCGCCATCAACTTCGGCGAGATACGCTACACGGCTGCCGGAACCTACAAGTATGAGATCCGCGAGAACGCGGGCAATGCGGCAGGCATGACGTATGACGGACATGTCGCGACCGCCGAAGTGACCGTGACCGAGAACGGCGAGGGCAAGCTGACCGCCAACGTCACCAAGAAGGAAAGCGGCCGCTTCACCAACACGTACCGCACTGAGCTCGATTACGCCGCGGCCGGCGGCCTTAAGCTTAGCAAGGCCCTCTCCGGACGTCCCATGACCGAGGGCCAGTTCACCTTTACCGTGACGCCCGCTGACGCGGCTTCTGCCAACGCGCTCGGCCTGCACGAGGGTGCCAACGTGTACAAGTCCCCTGCAGCGACAGAGGGAACCGTCGGCCTGATCGACATTCTGGCCGGCAAGGAGGTCAAGTTTACGCAGGCTGACGCCGGCAAGACCTTCAAATACACCGTGGCCGAGACGAACGACCACAAGCCCGGTTACACCTACGACGATGCTGTCCGTACCGTGACGATCGCTGTCACCGACGATGGTGCCGGTACGATTACCGCTACGACGACCGTCTCCGGCGGTCCCGAGGGCACGCACGAGACGATCCACAAGAGCGGCGAGAACAAGGTTGAGAGCGCTCTGGTCCCGTTCAAAAACAGCTATAGCGCATCGACCGATGCGCACGGTGGTGACGTTGCTCAGATCGTTGCCACCAAGACCCTGACCGGTCGCCCGATGGTCGACGGCGAGTTCTACTTTGGCATCGCCTATGCGGGCGAGACGGAAGCCATCGAGGGCACGTGCGTTACCAACGTTAACGGCCAAGTGAGTTTTGGTGCTCTGCATTACACGACCGAGATGCTCGCCGACCTGGTAAACGCCAACCGCGCCATCCGTACCGACACGGATGCCAAGCTTGCATGGACCATCAACTACACGGCCTTCGAGTACACGTCTCCGCTCGCAGCAAAGGGCATTACCGCCGCAAAGCCGAGCTTTAGCTTTAAGGTCATCGTCGTCGACAACGGTGACGGGACTCTGACGGCGACGCCCGCCTACGACGGCATTCAGCCCTTGTTCGAGAACGTCTACGGCGCCGATGCCGCTGATGCCGCGCTCGCTGGCACCAAGAAGCTCCAGGCAGCTGAGGGCCTGACCCCGGCCGACATCGCGGGTAAGTTTACCTTTACCGTGACCGCTGACGAGGCGGGTGCCCCGATGCCCGAGCGCACGACCGCAACCAACGACGCGGCCGGCAACGTGGACTTTGGCAAGATCCACTTTACGCTCGAGGACCTCAACCGCGCCCTGGGCGTGACGGACGATGCGACCGATAAGGCCGAGGCAGACGAAGCTGACGAGGCTGAGGCCGACGAGGCAGAGGCTGAAGAGGCCGACGCCGACGCTGATGTCAACGCCGACGAGCCCAGCGACGAGTCCGAGCCCGCAGCCCCCACCGCCCCGCGCTCGCACACCTTTACCTACACGGTGACCGAGTCCGGTAGCGCCTCTGGCGTGACCAACGACGTCAACGCCACGCGCAAGGTTTCCTACACCGTGACCGATGACGGTGCCGGACACCTGAGTGTCGTGCGCAATGGCGACGACGGTGCGGCCTTCACGTTCACCAACACCTACAGCGTGACGCCTACCGATTCGTCCGTGACCGATCAGGTCAAGACGGTCAAGCGTCTGACCGGACGCGACCTTGCAGCTGGCGAGTTCACGTTTGATCTGCTCGAGGACGGCGTGACTGTCGCTAGTGGCACCAACGACGCCAGCGGCAACGTTACGCTGAGCCCGATCCGCTACGAGGCGCCCGGCACGCACACGTACACGCTGCGCGAGGCTTGCCCCAACGCGCTCGGCCTGTACAAGGGCGTTACCTATGACGGCACGACCTACACCGTCGTGACCACCGTCTCCGACAACGGCGACGGCACGCTGACCGCGACGCACAAGCTCGAGGGAACCACCGAGTCCGCTGGCTTTACCAACAAGTATCACGCCGTGCCCACGCAGGTCTCCATCGGCGCGATCAAGGTGCTCGAGGGACGCGAGCTCAAGAAGGACGAGTTTAGCTTTAAGCTCGCTGGTGAGGACGTCGAGTCCACCGTCACCAACGATGCCGACGGCAAGGTCAGCTTCGACAAGTTCGAGTACAGCGAGCCTGGTACGTACGTCTACACCATCAGCGAGGTCAAGGGCGACGAGGCCGGTATGACCTACGACAAGTCCGTCTTTACCGCGACCGTCAACGTGGTCGACGGCGGCGAGGGCAACCTCAAGGCGAACGTCACCTTTACCAAGGGCGACAAGAGCGTCGAGGGTATCGTGTTCAACAACACGTACAAGAAGCCCGAGACGCCCGTGCCGACGCCCGATCCCGGCACGCCCAAGACCGTGACGAACATCGTCAAGACGGTCAAGGGTTTCCTGCCCACCACGGGTGACCAGCAGGCCGCTGCACTGCTCATGGCATTTGTTATTGCCATGGCTGGCGTCGGAGCCCTGGTCTGGGGTATCCGTAAGCGCTAGGCACGCTGGCAGCGCCCGGGGTCAAAAGGCCCCGGGCGGCCGGCGGGGAGCCAGAACATAGCCCCACCCCCCACCCCCAGCCGCCACGGAGACGTCTCCCCTCTCCGTGGCGGCACTTTTGTGCGCAGGGGAGGAAGGGCCGCCACGAAATCGGCCCATCTACTACGTTTATCCCCTTACCCCCAACCATGCCAAAAAACGCGAAAACAAAACCGCAGGTAGAACGCCTGCGGTTTTGTTCAAAACGAAGGCATGGTCAGGGGTATCGAGTCAAACGTAGTAGATGGGCCGATTTCGTGGTTGGCGCCGCCAAATGATCCCCCGGGGACGGAGGAAAACGGATCATTTTTGGCCCCACGCGGCTGGTGGGTGCGTTCGCGCAGGACCGTTCAAACAAAACTATGCCGGTTTACGGGGCTGAGTCACGAGTCCCCAACCATGCCGATATTCGTGAAAATAAAACTGCAGGTAGACGAGCCGTCATTTTGCAGAAAACGCGGGTATGGATGGGGGTCCTGAGTTTAGCCCCGTAAACCGGCTTAGTTTTGAAATGGCATTAAATCGATGGCAGCCATTTTGCTATGCCGGAGCGGTCGGCCGTTGGGTAATTACCCTCGCAGGTAGGCGATGGCGATTTGCGTACGGTTGCGCAGGCCCATTTTGGCCAGGATCGAGCTGATGTGGTTGCGCACCGTGCCTTCTCCCATATAAGCCGTGGCGGCAATCTCCTTGTTGTCGAGGCCGCGGGCGATAAGCTCGGCGACTTCGAACTCGCGGTCGGTCAGGCCGGCAAAGGCCGCGGGCCGGCGGGTCGTGCCGGCCTCGACGCCCGCCCCATCAAAGTTGATATCCTCGATCGCCTTACCCTCGAGCACGCGCTTGCCGCTCATGACTTGCGCCAACGCCGGCGGAATGGCGGCGACATCGGTTTTAATCAGGTAGCCGCGGGCGCCCAGCTTGAGCGCCGACACAATGTACTCGTCATCCGAGAACGTCGTCAGAAATACCACGCGCGCCGCAGGGTCGCGCTCAAGGATCTCGCGCGCGGCCGAAAGGCCGTCGCGCCCCGGCATCTGAATATCGAGCAGCGCGATATCGGGCGCGTGCTCGGCGTAGAGTGCCACCGCGTCGTTGCCGTCGGCTCCGGTGCCCACCACTTCGATCTGCGGCTGGGCGCCCAGGATAATCTTGAGCGAATCGACTACCAAGCGGTCGTCGTCGACAACTATGAGCCTCATCGGGCGTCATCTCCTTGCTGTTTGGGGACGGTGGCAAACACGCGCCAGCCGGGGGCGCCGGCGCGCAGGCCGGCGGTGAAGGTTCCGCCAAGCGCCTCGACGCGCTCGCGCATGGAGACGAGCCCCATGCCTTCTGCGACGTTGCTGCTGCTCGCCGGGGTCGCGTCCGCGCCATCATCGGTAACGATGAGCTGGTAAAACGACGGATGCTCCATGCACCGCACGGTAATGGTTTTGGCATGGGCGTGGCGCATGGCGTTGGACAGCGCCTCGCGCAGCACCGCCGCAAAGCAGTTGGCGACGTTGGCGGGCGCATGCTCGGCCAAAACCTCAAGCTCAATCTGCGGACCGCTGTCCGAGCGCGCGCCTTCAACGATGCGTTCGAGCTGCACGGAGAGGTTGGTCGCATTGTCGTTGAGCGCGTGGACGCTGGCGCGCACGAGCTGGAGCGCCTCGTCAACGGTGTATTTGACGTCGGCGAAATCGGCGGCAACACCGGGCTCGTTGGCATGGACCACGCGCAGGGCTTCGGTTTGAAGCGAAGCGCGCGTGAGCTGGTGGCCCACATTATCGTGGATCTCGCGCGCGATGCGGGCGCGTTCGGCGAGCGTCGCGAGCTCGACTTCGTAGTCCTGGCGGTCGGCGAGGTCGCGGTTGCGTGCCTCGAGTGCCAGGGCGCGTTCTTGCAGCTTGTCGCGGGTGCGACGCATGCGTTCCTGTTCGCGCTCCAGCTGCGCGGTGCGCAGCGACAGCAACGTGGCGGCGACCGAAAGGATGGCGGTTAGCAACAGCGTTCGGGTGGTGAGCGCGCCGCAGCGAAGGTCCGTGGCAAGTGCGCAGGCAAAGGCGGAGCCAATGCCCAGCGCGGGCCAGATGCGTTCACGGCGCACGCGTCGCGCGATGTCATAGAGGGCGAGAGGTGCGAACGGCACAAACGGCGGCACGAAGACAGCCGCGATGACGTAGGCGTAGCTGCCGGCCTCGCTGGCGCGACGGGCGCGTTCTCCCTGCGCGACCTCGGCCAGCGCGGCGATGACAACGCCAAGGCAAAACACCGCGACCAGGCGAGCATCCACAGCAAGGCCCGTGGCGGCTGCGATGCAGCACGCCAGCACGATCGATTTGTCGAATAGCCTGTTCATACGGGTATTGTACGCGAAGCCGCGCGTGGTGGAGGGACCGCCTGCGCAACCGTGACATTCCTCCCACGCGGCAAAGCGGGGACGTCGGCAGGCCGCACGGCCAAGCTCCGCACTCGTGACAAAGCTCACTGGTGCGCGCCGCTCGCTCCTGCGATGATGCAATCGTACCGGGCCGCAATCAACAGAAGGGCCGCCTCATGACAGACATCGTCCACGTCGAAAACCTCGTCAAGCGCTACGACGACCTTATCGCGCTCGACCACTTTAGCCTGAGCATCGCCCCCGGCGAGATCTTTGGCCTGCTGGGCCCCAACGGCTCGGGCAAGACCACGTCCATCAACTGCATTCTGCAGCTGCTCGCCTACGACAAAGGCACCATCGAGCTGTTCGGCGAGCCCATGACGCCCGCCCGCTACGACCTCAAGCGCCGCATCGGTGTGGTGCCGCAGCAGGTGGCGGTGTTTGACGAGCTTACGGTGCGCGAGAACATCGACTATTTCTGCAGCCTTTACGTCAACGACCGCAAGCGCCGCCGCGCGCTGGTGGACGAGGCGATCGACTTTGTCGGGCTGGGCGACTTTACCAAGTTTCGCCCCGGCAAGCTCTCGGGCGGCCTGGCGCGTCGCCTCAACATCGCCTGCGGTATCGCGCACAAGCCCGAGCTCATCTTCTTTGACGAGCCCACGGTGGCGGTCGACCCGCAGAGCCGCAACGCCATCCTGGAGGGCATCTGCCGCCTGCGCGACGAGGGCGCCACGGTGGTGTATACCAGCCATTACATGGAGGAAGTCGAGCAGATTTGCAGCCGCATCATGATCATGGACGGCGGACGTGTGCTGGCACAGGGCACCAATGACGAGCTCAAACGCATGATTCAAATGGGCGAGCGCGTGACTGTCGAGGTCAGCGCCGTAGAGACCGCCACGGTCGAGCGGCTGCGCGCCCTCGAGCACGTGCTTTCGGTTGAGTTGTCCGGCGGCGAGCTCGTCTGCACCTGCGAAGCGAGCCCGCACAATTTGGTCGACATCCTCGACACGCTGCGCGCCGCCGATGTGGCGCTCGGCCGCGTGTGGAGCGAGCCGCCGACCCTCAACGACGTGTTCCTCGAGATCACCGGCCGCGAGCTGCGCGACTAGGGGGCAGCCATGTTCAACACCATTATCATCACGGTCAAAACGCTGCTGCGCCGGCCGAGCACGTGGGTCTGGGGCGCCCTCTTTCCCATCGCGCTTTCCACGATGTTCATGTTTATGTTTGCGAACCTGAGCTCCGACGGCACGGTCGACCCGGTGCCGGTTGCCGTCGTGGCGGACAAGGTCTGGGACGCTTCGACCTTTAAGGATGTGGCGACGTCGCTTGCCAAGGAAGGCGACGACCAGCTGCTCGAGATCCACGAGCTCGACGACGCAGCCGATGCGAACCGTGCGCTCAAGGCCGGTGAGGTCGCGGGTATCTATACGGTCGACGCTGCGGGCACGCCCAAGCTCACACTGCTATCGAGCTACGACAGCTCGCGCGCATCATCGGTGCTCACCGATCGCAGCATCCTGGAGACGGTGGCAAGCTCGTATACACAAAATGCCGAGCTCATGTCCCAGATTGCCCAGGACAACCCGGCGGCGCTCGCCGACCCCGAGGCGGTTGCGCGCGCCCTGTCGCTCGAGGGCGGCACCCGCCGCGTAAGCCTGACACGCACCACACCCGACGGCACGGTCATCTACTATTACGCGCTTTTTGGCCTGGTCGCGATGATGTCTGCCGAGTTTGCCGCCTTGAGCGTCGTCGACTTGCAGCCCAATCTGTCGGGCCTTGGCGCGCGTCGCTGCGTGGGCGGCCTTTCTAAAACGGCGTCGCTGGCCGGTATCTTTGTGGGCTCGTGGCTGGTCTCCTTTGTCTCGATGGCGATCGCGATCGGCTACGTGCGCCTGGTTGTGGGCGTCGACTTTGGCGGGCGCGAGGGGCTGTGTCTGGTGGGCGGTGCCGCTTCCGCGCTTGCCGCCACGGGCCTGGGGCTCTTTGTGGGCACTCTGCCCGTTAAGGGCGGCAAGGCATCCAAGTCGGGCATCCTCACAGGCTTTGCCACCACGTGCGCTTTGTTCGCTGGGCTCTACGGCGAACCGGCGATGGCGCTTGCCGATGACGTCGCCCGCGCCTGCCCGGCCGAGTGCTGGCTCAACCCCGTCAAGCTCATCTGCGACATGTTCAACCGCCTGTATTTCTTTGAGGACCTGGATCCTTTCGCCGTTCGCGCCGGCGCGCTGGTCCTCATGGCACTGCTGTTCGTTGCCGCCGCCACGCTGATCTTTGGAAGGAGCCGCTATGAGCACCTTTAAGACCGCGCTTCGCATGGCGCTCGCTCACCCGTTCTACCTGCTCATCTACACGGTGTTCATTTCGCTGATGGGCGTATTCATCGCGGCATCTGTGAGCTGGAACTCGTCGCAGCTCACCGAGTACAAGCCCTACGACGCCAACGTGATCGTGGTCGACCGCGATGGCAGTGATCTTTCACTTGCGCTCACCAAGCACCTAGGTTCGCGGTTTGACCTGGTCACGGGCGTCGGCGATGACACGTACGACCTTGCGGACGCGCTCTCCAAGAGCAACAGCGCCAAGGGCAGCGCCGACTGCGTGTTCTTTATCCCGGAGGGGTTCGAGGACGACCTGGTCGCGGCTGCCCGCGCGGGGGAGTCCCTGCCCAAGCTCGATGTGACCTACGGTGCCGGCACCATGGCGGCGGCGCTTTCGTCTGCCGAGGCTTCGCGCTGGATCTCGCTCGCGGGCGCTGCAGCCGCACTTGAGCCCACTGCCTCCAACGGCGACGTTGCCAAGGCCGCCGAACATGCCGCTGCAAAGCGCGCGGAGGTCCAGATCGAGCGGGTCAAGGTCGACTCGGCTGCTGCCGCCACGCTCGAGTCGTACTTCAACTTTGGCGCGTACGCGATTATCTCGTCGGTCATCGTGTCGGTGGGCTTGGTGTTTTCGGGCATGAACGAGCCCGAGCGCGTGCGCCGCATGGATGCCGGCCCAATCTCCGATCGCCAGCGTTCGCTTGCCGTGTTTGCGGCCGCCGCCGTGCTCACCGTCTGTATCTGGTTTGTGTCGAGCATGATGGGCGTCGTGGGCTTTGCCAGCGCGGTTGCCGAGGTCGGCGTGGGCCGCGTGTGCCTTGCGCTGGCGGCAACGTTTGCCCTAGCGCTGACGCCACTGGCCGTTGGCTTTACGCTGTCGAGCCTGGGCGCGCGCGAGGAGCTGCTCAACGGTGTGGGCAACCTGCTTGGCATGCTCATGACGTTTTTGGGCGGCGCCTGGATGCCGCTGTCGCTGATGGGCTCGGCCGTGCAGACTGTGGCGCACTTTGTGCCGACATATTGGGTGAACGACGCGATTGGCAAGGCGCTCGCCGCGGACCTGACGTCCACCGTGCTGGGCGACATCGCTTGCGATCTGGGCGTCACCGTGCTCTTTGCCGCGGCCATCGCCGCCGTAGGCCTAGCCCTCGCCCACAACAAATCCCACGCCTAGACACCTACTCATTGGGGACAGACTTAAACGACCAAAAGTATTCATTGGGGACAGACTTAAATGACTAGCCATCGGGGGCAGATAAGGAGCGTCCCCAACTGCCGGGTGGCGAAAGAGCGTCCCTTGTGACTGGTCATTTAAGAACGTCCCCAATGACTAGTCTGAAACAAATCCCCACTCTCGCCCCAAAATAGTTCGCCAAGGTTTACTATTACGTTCATAAAGTAGTACTAGGCTAACAATGGGGGATACCATGGCAACGCAGGAAGCCTACGTCCAGGTTAAGGATCTCAAAAAGCACTACGGCGACGGTGATGCGCGCCTGACGGTACTCGATGGCATTGACACGTCCATCAACCGCGGCGAGATCTGCGTCATGCTGGGTCCCTCGGGCTCGGGCAAGTCGACCTTTCTCAACCTGATCGGCGGCCTAGAGGATGCCGACGCCGGCTCCATCATGGTGGACGGCTGCGACCTCACGGTGCTCAAGCCTACCGACCTGGGCGAGTATCGCCGCCGTGAGCTGGGCTTTGTCTTCCAGTTCTACAACCTGGTGCCCGATCTCACCATCAAGGAGAACATCGAGGTCACGGCGCACCTGTCCAAAAACCCGCTCAATGTCGACAACCTGCTGCGTTCGCTGGGCCTTTACGAGCACCGCAACAAGTTCCCGCGCCAGGTCTCGGGCGGCCAGCAGCAGCGCTGTGCCATCGGCCGCGCACTCGTCAAAAACCCGGGCCTGCTGCTGTGCGACGAGCCCACGGGCGCGCTTGACTATAAGACGTCCAAGGAAATCTTGCAGCTCATGGAAGATGTCAATCACGAGTACGGCTGTACCATCATCATCGTCACGCACAACGCCGCCATCGCCCGCATGGCCAACCGCGTACTGCGCCTGCGCGACGGACGCATCGTCGAGGATGAGCTCAACGAGTCGCCCGTCGCGGCCGCCGAGCTCGATTGGTAGGCGGCGCCATGACACCTCTCGCAAAACGTCTCCCGCGCGAGCTGCGCCGCAATATCGGCAAGTACCTGGGCATCTTTCTTCTTATGTGCGGAAGCATCGCCCTCACCTCGGGCTTTTTGCTCGCGGCCCACTCCATCGGTTGCCTTATCGACGACATGCGCGATGCGTACACGATCGAGGACGGCCGCGTGACCACCTCCTTCGAGGCCACCAAAGACCAGCTCAAGGCTGCCGAGGACGCGGCCGGCGATGTCGGCGGCGTCACGCTCTACAAGAATTTCTCCATCGACGCCATCATCAAAAAGACCGCCGGCGACGACGGCACCAAGCGCACGCTGCGCACCTATGCGCACCGCACCAAGGTCGATATCGCGTCCTACTGTGAGGGCAAGGAACCCAAGGCGGACGACGAGGTGGCCATCGACCGTGTCTTTGCCACCAATAACAACCTGTCCGTGGGCGATAAAGTCGAGCTCGAGGGCCGCACCTACATCATCTGCGGCATCATGACTCAGCCCGATAGCCAGGCGCTGTTCCTCAACAATTCGGACTTTACGGTGAACACCATCACGTACGGCGTGGCCGAGGTCACCGATGGCGGCTTTGCCGCGCTCGAAGATGCCGGCGGCGCACCCGCCTACACCTACACCTACTCCTTCACCTTTACCGATCGCGACCTCCCCACCGCGGACCGCATCGACGCTGAGCAAGATATGGTCGAGGCACTGACCGACGCCGATGCGCGCGTGGACGATCTGATCGACTCCGATTCCAATCAGGGCATTGGCTATGCGCGCGACGACGTGGACGGCGACTCTATGATGTGGATGACGCTGCTCGACATCATCATCGTGATCATGGCATTTGTCTTTGTGGTGCTCACTGACGCCACCATCGAGGAGGAGAGCGCCATCATTGGCACGCTGCTCGCCAGCGGCTATCGCCGCCGCGAGATCGTGCTGCACTACCTTGCGCTTCCCGCCATCGTGGGCGTGGTCGCGGCGCTTTTGGGCACTGCGCTCGGCGTTGTGTTCTTTACCGAGCCCATGCGCAGCCTCTATTACGGTTCGTACAGCCTGTCGCCCTTCCAGGTGTACTGGAGCTGGGAGATCTTTGTGAAGTGCGCCGTGGTTCCCGCCGCCGCGCTCATCCTCATCACGCTGGTGGGTCTGCTTCGCAAGATGGGCAAGACGCCGTTGCAGTTCCTTCGTCACGAGGCGAGTGGCAAATCGGGCACCAAGCGCGGCCTGCAGCTGCCGGAGCGCATGGGTTTTGTTTCCCGCTTCCGCCTGCGTATCTTCCTGCGCAATCTGGGCAACTTCGCCACGCTCTTCGTGGGCATCGCGTTTGCCTCGCTGCTACTGCTCTTTGGCCTGGCAATTCTGCCCACGATGACGCACTACGCCGATAACCTTGAGACAAGCCTGGTCGCCGAGCACCAGTACACGCTCAAGGCGCCGCTGGAGCTCGAGGGTACTGCCGAGGAGCGCGAGCAGTGGTCGGCACTCGAGCGCTTGCAGTCGGTTGACGGCGCGCTGCTTTCCGCCGCTCAGGATGCCGATGACGAGCTTGACGACGCGGCCGATGCGGCGCAGGCGGCAGCCGATGCCGCGACCGCATCTCCGTCTGCCGAGAGCCTGACTGCGGCGCAGGATGCGCTTGCCAAGGTCCAGGACAAGAAGGATGCGCTTTATGCGCGCCTCGATGACCTTGCCGATGCCCTCGGCTGCGACCGCGACGAGGCTATCGACCTGATCGACAAGGCCTCTAAGATCGACACTGACAACGACGACATTCACCCGGTTAACACGACCGATAACGGTGCAGACAAGATTGCGCAGACCGAGAAATATGCCGTTTACCAGCTGCAATACGACCGCGGCGATGGTAATGGCGAGGAGACGATTTCCGTCTACGGCATCTCGCCCGATTCGCGCTATTGGAAAGACCTCAACGTTGGCGATGGGCGCGTCGTCTTTGGCGGCGGCCTGCTCGACAAGTTTGGCTGGAGCGAGGGCCAGAAGGTCACGCTCATCGACAAGTACGAGGGCGAGCATTATTCCCTTGAGTACGCGGGCAAGGACTGTGCCTGGGGCTCCAAGTCGGACATGAATATCTATATGAGTATCGACGACTTTAACGAGCTGTTCGGCAACGACGCCGCCTACTTTAACGGCTATGTGAGCGACGAGAAGCTCGACCTCGATGCTCGTTACTTTGCCGGCGACACCACGCCCGACGACATGCGGGCCGTGGGCGACCAGTTCATCGGCATGATGAGCAAAATGATCGGAATGATGATCGGGCTCGCGGTGTTTATCTTCCTGCTGTTTATGTACCTGCTGACCAAGGCGGTGATCGACCACAGCGCCCGTTCGATCAGCTACATGAAAGTCTTTGGCTATCGCGATAGCGAGATCTCGCATCTGTACATCCGCTCGATCACGCTGTGCGTGGCAGCGTCACTCGTGCTGAGCCTGCCGGTCATTATTGGCTCGCTCACGGCCATCTTCCGCTCGATGTTGCTCGCCTACAACGGCAATATCGAGATCTACGTGCCCGCTTGGTCCATGGCGGCGTGCGCAGGAATCGGCTTTGCAACCTACCTGGTCGTGGCGCTGTTGCACATGCGTTCCATCAAACGTGTGGGCCTGGCCGAGGCACTCAAAGTCCAAGAGTAGTCATTTAAGAACGTCCCCAATGACTAGGTGCCGTACTTGACTTTAACTCTGCTTTAACTGGTACCATCCTCTATGTCTGTAACGCCATGTAGACCGAGGGGATATATCTATGACCGCAACTGCACCCGCAGCACCCGCCAAGGTGTACTTCACCAACCTGCGTACGCATGCTCGCGAGAGCCAGCTCGACAAGCTCAAGCGCCTCATCCGTCACGCCGGTATCGAACAGATCGACTTCGAGAACAAGTTCGTCGCCATTAAGATTCACTTTGGCGAGCTGGGCAACCTGAGCTTTTTGCGCCCCAACTACGCCCGCGCCGTCGCCGACGTCGTGAAGGAGCTGGGCGGCAAGCCCTTCCTCACCGACTGCAATACGCTCTATGTCGGTAGCCGCAAAAACGCACTCGAGCACATCGATACCGCCTACCAGAACGGCTTTACCCCGTATGCTACGGGTTGCCAGATCATCATCGCCGACGGCCTCAAGGGTACCGACGAGGCGCTCGTCCCGGTCGAGGGCGGCGAGTACGTGCGCGAGGCCAAGATCGGTCAGGCGCTCATGGATGCCGACATTGTGATCAGCCTCACTCACTTTAAGGGCCATGAGCAGGCCGGTTTTGGCGGCGCCATGAAGAACCTGGGCATGGGAGGCGGCAGCCGTGCCGGCAAGATGGAGCAGCATGCCGCCGGCAAGCCGAACGTCGCGACCGAGCACTGCGTTGGCTGCCATGCCTGCGAAAAGATCTGCGCGCACAACGCTGTCTCGTTCGACGGCACCCGCGAGCGCGAGCTTGCCAGCGGCGCTACTCGCACGGTGCACGTGGCTGCCATCGACCACGATCGCTGCGTGGGCTGCGGACGCTGCATTGCGGCATGCAACCAGGACTGCATCAAGCCCGGTTATGAGGCCGCGGCCGACGTGCTCAACTGCAAGATCGCCGAGTACACCAAGGCCGTCGTCGACGGCCGCCCGAGCTTCCACATCTCGCTTGCCATGGACATCAGTCCCAACTGCGACTGCCATCCCGAAAACGATACGCCTATCGTCAACGACATCGGCATGTTCGCGAGCTTCGACCCGGTCGCCATCGACCAGGCCTGCGCCGACGCCGTCATGGCGTCTGAGCCGCTGCCCAACACCGAGCTCACCGATAGCGCGGCCAAGATGGAGCATAACCACGAGCATCTGGAGGGCGAGCAGGCCAAGGATCCCTTCTGCATCACGCATCCCGACACCGACTGGCGCGTGTGCATCGCGCATGCCGAGAAGATCGGCCTGGGCACGAGCGAGTATGAGCTCATCGAGGTCAAGTAGCACCTAGCTATTAGACAAAACAAGCGCCTTTGTAGCACAACTGTTAGTAAAAGCCGCCCGTGAGCACAGTGCCCACGGGCGGCTTTTCGGAAGTGCTAGGGGGTCAGATAGGCCAGTAAACCGTACTATTTGCCTAAAAATACTCGTCGAGGAAGCTACTGACCGTGTTCCAGTAGAGCTCGGGGTCAACCTGCGCGCTCTTGGCGTGGGTGGCGCCGTGGACGGTGAGCTTTTGCTTGACCTTGCTGGCACACGCCTCGTAGTTTTGGTCGAGCATGCTGTACGGCACAAAGGTGTCCTGGTCACCGTGGATAAACAGCATGGGAACCGTCGCGCGCTTGAGCTGCTCCACGCTGCTCGCCTTATGAAAGTCGTATCCAGCGCGCACGTTGCACACCAGGTTGGCCACATCGAGCAAGGGAAAACTAGGCAGGCCGAACACGTCTTTGAGCTGCAAGGAAAACTCGTCCCAGACACTCGTATAGCCGCAGTCCTCGATAATGCACTTCACGTTTGCGGGCAGAGATTCCCCCGCCACGTTCATGGCGGTTGCCGCGCCCATCGACTCGCCAAAGACGAGGATGCGCGCCTCGGGATCGGCCGCAACGATCCGCTCAATCCACGCGACGACATCGAGCCGCTCGGGCCAGCCCATGCCGATGTAGTCGCCGCCGGAGCGCTCGTGGGCGCGGGCGGCGGGCGCGAGCACGTTCATGCCGCGGTCGTGGAAGCGCTTGACGTATCGGGCCATTCCGATGGGTTCGTTGGTGTATCCATGCAGGCAGACGGCGTAATCGTGCGTGCTCTCCGGAGCAGCGAAATACCAAGCAGCAAGTTCACACCCGTCATCTGCAGTGAGACTGCTGCTCTCGCGATTCTGCTTAAACCAAGCCCGCGCTTCGGTCTCCTCGGCATCCATCTGCTCGCCTTTTCCGGCGTCCTTTCCGTCCTGCATCATCTTCATGGTGTAGGGCGCTTGGGGGTTCAGGGCAAAGTCGAACAGGAAGTTGCCGGCAAACCCGAGCAGCGCGACAACAAGCGCCAGCGCAACGACGCCGGCTATCTTCAGCTTTCGATAAGAACGTGCGTTTTGAGACATAAAGAAGCTTTCCCATAAGATGTTAATACATCAACATTTAATGCAAGCGCATTATGGATGTTCACCGTTGATGCGTCAACAGGCAAAGAATGGGTAAACAAAGGGTCACGTAAGGTGCAAATTTCGCACGTACCCAGACGCTTTGATATAGTGTTGAGAACTATTTATGTTGGAGGATGTAACCGGCATGTCCGATTCGAGCGACAGTTCCAAGCCGCGACCTAAGGCCGCGGCCGTTCCGCAGTACACGGTGGGCGAGGAGATCATGAACTCCGTCACCCATGGTGTCGGCTGCCTGCTGGGCATCGCAGGCCTCGTACTTTTGATTGTATTCGCTGCCCTGTGCGGTGGCGGCCCGGCGCATATGGCCGCGGCGATCGTCTACGGCGTCAGCATCATCCTCGAATACCTGGCCTCCACGCTCTATCACGCGATTCAGCCCGCAGGTGCCAAGCGCGTATTCCGCATCATCGACCACAGCTGCATCTACCTGCTCATTGCGGGCAGCTATACGCCGTTTTGCCTCATCACGCTGGCAGACGACGGCGGTGCCGTGTTGTTCTTTGCCGTATGGGCCATCGCCATTATCGGCATCGCGCTCGAGTGCTTTTTGCGCGAGCGTCAGCCGCACTGGGTAAGCGGCCTGGTCTACCTGCTGATGGGCTGGCTCGTCGTCTTTAAGCTGCCTGCGCTCGTGGCGCTGCTGAATCCCGTCGCGTTGGCGCTGCTCGCCGTCGGCGGCGTTTGCTACACCGTGGGCGTGCCGTTCTACATCGCCAAAAACGTGCGCTACCTGCACAGCGTGTTTCACCTGTGGGTGCTCGCCGGTAGCATCTTCCAGTTCATGGCGGTGATTCTCTTCGTAATCTAACGACCGAGCCTGTGCCCGCGGATCCGCCCAGGTGGCCGTCGGGCGCAACTGCCTTATCCGCCAACTATGTCTCCTGCTAACATCCCGAATCTTGGAGGTTCGAGAAACTCCCGATGGACATAACCATCTCCCTTATCACCACCCTCGTTTTGACCCTCATCAACGGCTACTTCTCTATGTCCGAGATGGCGCTCACCACGGCCAAGCGTGCCGTGCTGGAGCACGATGCCGAGGAGGGCGACAAGCGCGCCGAGCACGCCATTAAGCTTGCCGCCGACTCCGACCAGCTGCTGGCCACCATTCAGGTCGCCATCACGCTCGTGGGCTTCGCCTCGTCCGCCGTTGCCTCGACGAGCCTGTCCGACCCGCTTGCCACGTGGCTCATGAGCTTTGGCATCGCGCCGCTCTCCGCCATTGCGCGTGGCTTGGCGCCGGTCATCATCACCGTCGCAGTCGCCTTTGTCTCCATCGTGATCGGCGAGCTCGTGCCCAAGCGCATTGGCCTCGCTAATGCCGAGGGCGTGTCCAAGCAGGTCGTGGGGCCGCTTTCCGTGTTCCAAAAGATCGCCCGTCCGCTCGTGTGGCTGACTGGCGCTTGCTCCGATGGCCTGGCCCGCATCCTGCGCATCAAGAGCGCCGACGACCGCCAGAACGTCTCGGAAGAAGAGATCAAGTACATGGTCTCGGAGCAGGACGACCTGCTCGACGAGGAAAAGCGCATGATCCACGAGATCTTTGACCTAGGTGACACCGTTGCCCGCGAGGTCATGGTGCCGCGCGTGGACACCACCATGTGCGAGGATGACGAGACGGTCGCCGACGTGTTGTCCACCATGCGCCAGACCGGCTTCAGCCGTATCCCCGTCTACCACGAGGATCCCGACAACGTGGCGGGTATCGCACATATCAAGGACCTGATCCAGCCCGCGCTCGACGGCAAGGGTGACCAGCCCATCGCCGACTTTTTGCGCGACGCCACCTTTGTGCCCGATACCAAGGACATCCTGCCGCTGCTTTCCGAGATGCAGACCTCGCACGATCAGATCGTGGTCGTTGTGGACGAGTACGGCGGCACGGCCGGCATCATCACCATCGAGGACATCGTCGAGGAGATCGTCGGCGAGATCGAGGACGAGTTCGACCCCGACAACAAGTACCTTACGCGCCTCTCGCGCCGCGAGTGGCTCGTCGATGGGCGTTTTTCGTGCGATGATGCGATTGAGCTTGGATGGCCGCTCGAGGAAAGCGATGATTATGAGACCATCGCCGGCTGGATTTTGGAGCTTTGCGACTCGGTGCCCGACATCGGAGAGGTGTTTGAGGTTGCGGGGTACAAGTTTAAGGTGCAGTCGATGCGTGGCCAGCGCATCTCGCTCATTCGCGTGATTGCTCCGGCCGAAACCGATAAGAAGGATTCCGAGTCTGCGGCGGACGAGCCGGCGGCGCCGGGTGCGGATGCTGCGATTCCGCACGACGGCGACGAGTAGGACAAGGAAGAGTAGGGGAGAGTTATGGCAGGCCTGTTCAACATCCTTAAGGTCACCGTCAGCGAGGACAAGATCTGCGCGCATGTGCTGGTGAACCCCGGCATGCCGCTCATGACCTCGGAGGATATCGAGGCCACGGCGCGCGTGTACTATCTGGTGCCGGCGATTGCCAAGCATCTGTGCCTGGGCGATTCCGGCCGCGAGTTCCAGGATTGCATGGGCCAGACCGAGCTCTGCCACCTGCTGGAGCACGTGTCGGTCGAGCTGATGAACGAGACCGGCCTTGCCGGCAATATCTCGTGCGGGCGCACCCGCGTGAGCGAGCATGACGAGCGTGTCTTTGAGATTGAGCTTTCGTGTCCCGACGATGCGCTGGCCATCGGCGCGCTGTCGTCTGCCACCTTTATGATGGACTGGGCATATCTGCATGCCGACCAGCCGGCCCCCGACGTAGAGGGCACGGTCGCGGGCCTGCGCAACCTAGTGTTGGGCATGCGTGCCGAGGCCGAGGGCAAGGATCCGCACGAGGCCGTCGCCGCCGCGAATGGCGAGGACGTGGCCGAGGATGCGGCTGAGGGCGATGCTCCTGCCGACGCCGATGTCGACCCTGTTGTCGATGCGGCCGCCGAGCCTGCCGCTGAGCCCCAGGGCGTCCCCAACTTTGAAGACGAGCCCCAGGTGGCGATTGATACCGAGGGCGCGGTTGTCGAGAACCACGAGGCCTCCGCGGCCGTCTTTGGCGGCGCAGCAACGGCTCCGGCTGGCTCGGCACATGAGGGCGGCTTGCCCCTCGTGGACGGCGCCGGCGGGGATCCGGCTGCCACGGTTGCCATGCCCGCTGTGCCGCAGGAGTAGATTCGCTCGCTCAACACCATCATGTACCTGCGTCTTTGCCGTATGCAGATGAGCGGGGCGGCAAGTGTTGCGCTGCGGGTATAATGGACAGCATTCAAACGGTGGGCGCCGACGTGCCCGCAGGAGAGGAATGATCATGGGTAAGACTTTTAGCTTTGTCTCCGGTGCACTCTTTGGTGCCGCCGCCGGCGCTATCATCGGCGTTGCTCTGGCCCCGCGCTCGGGCGCCGAGACCCGCGCCATGGCTGCCGATATCGCCAACGACGCTTGGGATAACATGCGCGATACCTACGAGCACGGTGCCGAGGAGGCCCGCGCCGCGGTCAACGACTTTGGCCCGATGGTCGATGCCAAGACCGATGACCTGCGTGCCAAGGTCGACCTGGCCCGCGAGCGTATGGATCAGCTGCGCGAGCAGCTCAACGACGCCATCTCGGGCGGCAACGTGACGCCCGCTGCCGACGTCGTGGTCGAGAACGCCGCCGAGGCCGACACCGAGGCTGCGGAGCCCTCGACCGAGGCATAATGCGCGCCGGGGATTTTGTCGGCGCCAAGATCTATCGCAAGCCTTCCGAGGACAAGCGCACCAAAAAGGACGGCACGCCGCGTAGCCCTAAAAAGCTCGGGAAGATTCACTTTCCGGTCTTTACCCCGGGCGGTACGCGCGTGGTGGGCTTTATGGTTCGCCAGTCCGACATTGCGGGCATGATCGAGCGCCCCGACCGATTTGTGGCGCTCGATGCCATCGGCGTCTATGAGGGCGCTATCGCGGTGGATGACGCCAAGGACACCTACGATGCCGCCGCGGCCAAGCGCCTCGACATTAACCTGGACGATTGCATCATCTGGGTTGGTATGGACGTGCGCACGGAATCGGGCGATGTCGTGGGCTATTGTTCGGACGTGGAGTTCAAGCCGCGCTCGGGCATCGTCCAGATGTTCTATGTGACCGCCGGTGCCGCATCGAGCGTGCTTGTCGGTGACACGCAGGTGCCGCCGACGATGCTGCGCGGCTACGAGAACGGCGCGATGATCGTTTCGGACGAGGTCAAGGCGCTCGGGTATTCGGGCGGCGCGGCTGCAAAGGCTGCTGAGGCCAGTGTCGTGATGGGCGATAAGGTCAAAAAGGGCGCCAAGGTGCTCGATGACAAGGGATCGGTCGCCGTGGACAAGGGCAGTCGCGCGCTGGGCAAGCAGCTCGGCAAGACGCGCGGCATGTTCAAGGCCTTTAAGGACGAATACCAAAAGGCGAGCGGGGGCTCGTCAAAAGCTAGCAAATAGCGACGTACCAAATGATGGGAGGCGAGCCGGAGACATGTTGCTCCGGCTTGCTGTGTTTATGGGGGAGGGCACATGCGCCAAAACGGATCCAACTTAAACGGGCACTCCGGTGCGCGTCCGACGGCGCGCCGCGACCTGGGGCAGCTGCCCAGCGGCCAGCGCAAACGCCGCCGTAAGCCCGGCGCGATGTACCTCAACCATAGCCGCGGTTTTAGCGACCGCAGCGCGCGCATTGGCAACGGGCGTTCGCCCCGCCGTCCATCCCGTCTGCCCTATGCGCTTATCGCTGTGGGCTGCGCGCTCGTGCTGTTCATCGCTGCCGTCGTGGGCTACGTCAACCGCAGCGTGGACGTGGAGCTCAACGGACAAAAGACCGCGGTGCGCGTGGGTTCTACGCTGCAGAATCTTATCGACGACCAGGAGTTGACCGACACCTACGACGCAGGCGACCTGCTAGCCGTCGATGACAGCGTGCTCAAGCGCCATGGGGGCGAAAAGCTGTCGGTGAAGGTCGACGGCAAGCGCATAAAACAGGGCAAATGGGATAGCCGCGAACTTGAGGGTGGCGAGAAGGTGACGGTCAAGGATGGCCGTAACACCTACGAGAAGCACGAGGTTCAGGCTACGGTTATCGAGCCCAAGCTCAAGGTCGAGGGCACGGGCGCTATCGAGTATGTGCAGACATGGGGTGTCCAGGGCCGATCCGAGGTGTGGGTTGGTGAGCAGTCGGGCAAGACGCAGGACCGCGGCGAGGTTGTGCCCGCCACCGATTGCGTTGTTGCGTGCGCCAGCGTGGCGCCCAAGGGCAACGAAAAGTACGTGGCGCTGACGTTTGACGAGGGTCCGAGCGGCGCCACCAAACAGATCTTGCAGGTGCTCAAGGAAAAGGGCGTCACCGCGACGTTCTTCCTTTCGGGCGATGCGGTCGAGGCCTCGCCTGCCACGGCCAAGGCGATTGTCGATGCCGGGTGCGAGATCGGATCCAACAGCTACAGCGACGATTCGCTCAAGGGTCAGGACCGTGAGGCGGTACGCGAACAGATCACGAAAGGCACCGATGCGATTAAGTCGGCGACCGGCGTGAAGACGATGCTACTGCGTGCTCCCTACGCTGCCTTTGACGAGCAAAACTGGATTGATGCGATGGACCTGGTCTCCGCCGTGGTCTCGTGGAATATTGACTCGGGCGACTGGCTGCTCAACGGTGCCGACGAGCAGGTCTCGACGGTGCTCGATTCGGTGACGCCGGGCAATATCGTGCTGCTCACCGATAGAGACGAATGCGCCGAGCAGACGCTCGAGGCGCTGCCGCAGATTATCGACGGTCTCATCGCCGACGGCTACAAGATCGTGACGCTCAGCGACCTGGTCAAGACGGACACGTCGCTGAGTAAAAAGCTCACCTCGCTGACGAAGGTCAGCATGCCCAAGGACGCCGTGTTCCCCCAACTTGCCGAGGACAACGACACCACAGAGTAGTTATTGGGTAGTCATTTAAGAACGTCCCCAATGACTATGTCACGGATGCGTCAGCGTTTGGTATGCCTGCAATGTGCAGCGCATAAATTCGATGCCGCAGGGCGATGCTGATGCTATAGTTACTGCGGTTAATGAGGGTCAAGAGAAAGGTTACAGGTGAAATCCAAACCTCGACCATACAGTCGATGACCCCATGCAGGTGCTTTTTGCGCATGCACGGGGTGTAAGCGTCGAGCGGCGTGCCGCCCGCGCATGCGTATACATATCCAGAAGCCCCCGGACGCCGCACGCGCGGCCGCGTTCGGAGGAATAATGATGGGGAGCACCATTGAATTATCTGAGTGAGATGCTCAAATTGCCGGTCTTGGACGTCGATGGCGAAAAGCTCGGCGTGGTGAACGATTTTGGTATTGCTACCGGCGAAGTTTTTCCGCACGTGACGTCGCTCGCGTTCCGCGGACCCGGCAAGACGCCGTTTATGATCAGCTGGCGCAAATGGGTCGACCGTATCGACGAGACGGGTGTACACCTTAAGACGTCGGCCACCGAAATCCGTTTTTCGTACCTGCAGCCGACCGAACTCTTACTCGCCCGCGACGTGCTCAACAAGCAGATTGTCGACACGCAGGGCATGAAGGTCGTGCGCGTAAACGACATCAAGTTTTCCATGTCGGGCGAAAATCAGCTGCGCCTGCTGGGCGCCGAGGTCGGTGCCCGCGGTCTGCTACGCGCCATCAGCCCCGCGCTCGAGCATATCGTCGAAGGCTTTATGAAGCACCTGGGCAAGCCGCTCAGTGAGGACATCATCGCTTGGTCCTACATGGACCTGCTCGACCGCTCGACCAAGAACATTCAACTCTCGGTGTCGCATAAGACGCTCGGCGAGCTACACCCTGCCGACATCGCCGACATTATCGAGCAGCTCGACCCGCGCCTACGTGCGCAGGTGTTTGCGCAGCTCGATACTGCCCAGGCCGCCGAGGCCATCTCGGAGTTCGATGACGACGAGCTTATGACCGAGATGCTCGAGGGCCTGTCCGACACGGACGCATCGTCAATGCTGGCCATGATGGACCCGGACGATGCAGCCGACCTGATCGACGAGCTCGATTACGAGAAGGCCGAGAAGCTCCTGCGCCTGATGGGCGTCAAGGAGGAGAAGGCGATTCGTAACCTACTGGGGTATGAGGACAACACCGCCGGCCGCATCATGACCTCAGAGTTTGTCTCCTTGCCCGCCACGGCAACGGTCGGTGACGCCATTGAGGCGATTCGCGAGCTCGACGAGGACTTCGAGAGCGTCTACTACGTCTATACCGAGGATCCGAGCGGCATGCTGACCGGCGTGCTTTCGCTGCGCACGCTGATCGTAGCCGACCGCGACGCCACGCTGGGTCAGCTGGCCTATCGCGACCTGGTCTATGTGTCGCCCGACGAGGACCAGGAAGACGTGACGGACGAGATGACCAAGTACGACCTGGTTGCCATCCCTGTCTGCGACGAGAACCGTCATATCCTGGGTATCGTGACCTTCGACGACGCCATGGACGTTATCGCCGAGGAGCATCAGGAGGACCTGCAGATCGCCGGTGTCGGCTCGGGCGATAGCGCGTCGGACGACTCGACGAACGTGCTCAGCTGGTTCGTGCATCGCCAGTACTGGGTTGTTGTATGGGGCATCGCGTCGTGCATCATGGCGACCGTGCTGGGAACGGCGCTCGGCTCCGCGCATCTGGTGGTGTTCCCCATGTGCGCCATGCCGCTCGTGCTGCTTGCTGCCTCGCGCATGGTGTCGTTCGTCAAGAACTACTTCCTCGAGTACGACGGCCACGACGACGAGCCCAAACCGTACCTGGGATTCTTCTTCCAGAGCACGGGTATGGGCCTGATCCTTTCGCTCGTGACCTACCTGTGCGCGCAGCTGGTGCGCACCGCCTCATTCCCCGATGCGTCCATGTTTGAGGAGCAACTCTTTACCGGGTGTTTTAATATCGCTGCTATCATTTGCCTGGTTGGCAACATGAGTGCCGTGATTTACCTGATGGTGCTGTTCTGGCGTGACGAGCATGACCTCAACACGTCGGGCACCGCCATGAACGTTATTGCCGTCATGATCTCGTGCGTAGCGTACTGCGCCGCTGCGGTGCTGCTCACCATGTCGGTCATGGGTTAGGTGGTCGCGTGCAAAATACCAAGCAAAAGTCGGGCACCAAGCAAAAGTTGACCATCGCGGCCATCTTTAGCGCTATGGGTCCCGGTCTGCTGGCGGCGCTTTCGGGCAATGACGCCGGCGGCATTGCAACGTATTCCAGTGCGGGCGCCAGCTATGGCTACAAGATGCTCTGGATGCTTCCCGTCATGACCGTGCTGCTCATCGTGACGCAGGAGACCGCGGCGCGCTGCGGCTGCGTCACGGGAAAGGGCCTGGCATCGCTCATCCGCGAGCGCTTTGGCGTGCGCAAGAGTGTACTTGCTATGGCGGCGCTGTTGATCGCCAACACGGCTGTGACCATTTCGGAGTTTGCGGGTATCGCCAGCGGCCTTGCTCTCTTTGGCGTGCCGGCGAGCATCTCGGTGCCGTTGGTGGCGCTGCTGGTGTGGATGCTTACCATGTCGGGTAGTTTCCAGCGCATCGAGAAGATTCTGCTGCTGGTAAGCTGCGTCTTCGTGACCTATATTGTCGCCGCGTTTATGGCTGGCCCCAACTGGGGTGAGGTCGCGGTCGACTTGGTCGTCCCCAACATTCAAAACGATCCCAACTACGTGTCGCTCGTGGTCGCAACGATCGGTACCACCATCGCGCCGTGGATGATCTTCTTGGCGCAGAACAACGTGGTCGATAAGAACGCGGGCGAGGACGATATCGTGCTGCAGCGCATCGATACCGTAAGCGGCTCGATCGCTGCTGACATCATCGCCGGCTTCATCATTATCACGACTGGCACGGTGCTGTTCCCGGCTGGCATCCAGATTAGCGATGCTGCCGACGCCGCCCGTGCGTTGGAACCTATCGCGGGCCAGTGGTCCACGGTGCTGTTTGCCTCGGGCCTGGTCGCGGCGAGCTTCTTGGCCGCCTGCGTGCTGCCGGGTGTTACGTCCAGCGCCATCTGCGAGGCATTTGGCTGGGAGCGCGGCGCCGACCGCAGCTGGGACGAGGCTCCGGTCTACCGCGGTATCATTACGGCCATTATTGGCATTTCGGCCGTGCTGGTGCTCATGCCCGGTGTCGATCTGTTCCAGATCATGATGACCTCGCAGGTCATCAACGGCGTGCTGCTGCCCGTGGTCTTGGTGTTCCAGGTGGTTATTGCCGCCGACCGTCACATCATGGGTGCCAACCGCAACGGCCGCGTATGGAACGTGCTCACGTGGGCGACCATCGGCGTGATCACGGTGCTGACGGTTGTTATGTTTGTGCTTCAGGCGATGGGTTACAGCGCTTAACGTCCCTTTTGGGGCTTCGGGCAGGCCGCAGCAATGGGCTGCGGCCTGTTTTTTGCTTGCTATAGGGGGTTAGTAATATGGCAGTGGGCAAAAAATGCCAAATATGAGTACTGTTGCTAATGTGATAGCATTTACATCCAAGAAGATAATGGACATAGCCGATAGTATGTTCATTAAAATTGGCTCCAATATGTCTTAAACCAGTCAGGTTGGCTGCTTTAGGGGGTTGTAGGGGTCGCTCGGACGTCATTTTGGGTGGTTTTGCCTGCTACTAAAATGGTAACAGTACTCATATTTGCCCCTTTTTGTCCACGACCCCTTGGAGCCGGCTCGAAAAGAGTGATTTTGGGTTGTTTGCTGCGGGTGTGGGCTTGGAAACAACGTTCGGGGTGGCGAGGCGCCCAGAATTTGGTCGCAAGGAGGGCGTTCCTCGCCTGTGTCAGGAGTGTCCCTGGGTGCCGGCACATAAGGAACGTCCCTAACTGTCGGAGGGGGTGCCTGCCGTGGCGGGCACCCCCTCCGGATGTGGGAAGTTTGCGCTGCAGGTTACTTGTCGGTGCCCAGCTTGTGCGGCTTGAGAGCGAGCGCATTGACGAGCGCGTCGGTGGCAGACTTGACGGCCGCCGGCTGCGGATCGTTGACGTGATCCTCGGGATGCACGGGCAGGTCCTTCTTGACTGCATCGTGGATCAAGTTGAGGTACTCGGTCACGCCAGTGGTCGACAGGTGCGTGCCATCGCCATCGAACAGGTCGTTGCGATTGGCACTGTATCCGTACCAGTCGATAACGCGCACGTTCTTGTAGCGCGTAGCAGCGTTGGCGATGGCCTGGTTGGTAGAGCCAACCCACGGCTGCGGGCTGCGCGTGTTCACAAACACCACAATACGCTTATCTCCTGCATCGGTCATGATGGCGTCGATCTGGTCGTCGGTTACCAAGCCGTTGGTGCCCAGTGCAAAGACCACGATCTTGCCGGCAAGGTTCTGTTGGAGATAGCCCTCAAATGTCGTGCGGCCCGCATCAAACTGGCGGCCCTTTTCGGCATCGATATGGCTGTGCGGGAACACGCCGTCAAAGGTGTCTACGGCACGCAGCGACACGGAGTCGCCGATCATAAGCAGATCGTAGGAGCCATCGGGGAAGCCGTCGTTGTCCTTGTCGGTGTCGTCGGCCGCCTGCTGGTCGGTGGGCGCGGTGTTTTTGGCTTCCTTGTTGAGGACTTCGGCGCCCTCACCGCTCAGTGCGGAGGTCTCCGGCACAAAGATCAGGCCGCCCAGCGCGATAACAAGCACGATGCCGCAAGTGGCGCACACGGGAATATGCGCGCGCACCCAGTTGGCGGGCGTGGTGGTGCCATCGCGGAATTCGGATACGGTGCGCCCAAAGGCACCCTTTCTAAACGGCGTCTCGATAAAGCGATATGAGCATTCGGCTACGGCGACCACCAACAACACCTGCAAAATGTACTGCCACCACGGCGTATCGTTGATGTTGGCGACCGGGTTCATGAGCAACAGTAGCGGATAGTGCCACAGGTAGATGCTGTACGAGCGCTTGCCAACCCACACGAGCGGCTCGGCGGACAGCGCGCGGGCAACCATTCCCTGGGGCTGCACGCAGGCCGCGATGACCATGAGCGTGAGGATGGAGCATAACAGCGTGCCGCCGCGATACTGGAACGCGGTGTAGCCGTTGGTGAGCGCGACCATGGCGGCAAGGCCAACCAGACCCACGACGCCCAACACATCGATGGATGCGGGCGAGGACCAAAAGCGCACGAGGGCGCTCGGCTGTGCCGGGACGGTCTCGGCTGCGCCGTCGGTCGTAGCGTCATGCTTGCTTTCGGCGTTCTTGCCGTGCTTGGCGGCGCCAGCCAGGCGATTGAGCCCCAAACGATGAGCGAGACACACCGGCGCCAGGTCGCGATCGGGGATAAAGGCCATCCAGGCGCCCAGCAGCAGCGAGAACACACGGGTGTCTGTGCCGTAGTACACGCGGCTGGGGTCGGCGGCGGGGTTATAGAGCACCATCATGGCGATGGCGGAGACAGCAGCCAGTCCCAGAACCATGCGGCGCGTGTTGGGCTTGCTCATGTGCATGGATACCATAGCGAGCAGCAGCGGGGGCCAAACCAGGTAGAACTGTTCCTCGATGGCGAGCGACCAAAAGTGCGTAAGCGGCGAGGGGTCGCCCAGGGCGTTGAAGTACGAGACGTTTTGGGCAATCTGCCACCAGTTGTTGAAGAACAGCAGCGACGGCAGGATGTCGGGGCGCATCTTGGTGAGCATCACGTGGTTGAAGACGGTGCACAGCGCACAGGTTACAACCACAACGGTCACCACGGCGGGGACCAGGCGACGGATGCGGCGGATCCAGAAGCTCTTGAGGTCGATGCGGCCGGTCTTAGCGACTTCGTTGAGTAGCAGGCGTGTGATCAGATAGCCCGAAAGCACAAAGAAGATCGTGACGCCAAGCAGGCCGCCCTGAGCCCACGTGAGGTTGAGGTGATAGAGCACCACCGCGACGACGGCAAGCGTGCGCAGGCCGTCGAGCGCAGGGATGTAGCGGGACTTGGGGCGAGCAGGCGTCTGCTCCGCGGCGGAAGTGTTGGCGCGGCCAGCGTTGTTGGCAGAAGCGCGATGGGGGCTCGCGGTGCGTCGCGGCTCGTTGGCACGGCGCTTGCCCTTCACGCGTTCGTGCGGCGCCGGCTCGTTGCCCGTGCGGCGTCGACCGCGCGAGCCCGATTGCGAGAATTGTTCCATAAAACATCATCCAATGACGAGAATAATCAGCACGTATTCATTGTAGCTGCCTGCCCCTGTGAATGCTTGCTGCTGGCGCAAGCTCAAGCGCGCGTCCACATCAAAGTGGACTAAAGTTATAGGGGGTGCGAGAGTGCACAATCGTTGGTCGATGGTGGGCGCAAAGCCTGAAGACGAGGAGGTTTCCATGGCGGATCACAGCATCGTTGCGGTGTTCGGCAGCATGAACATGGACCTTTCGGTGGCGTGCGAGCGCATGCCGCGCGCGGGCGAGACGGTCGATGGCAGCGGTTTTATCACCAACGCCGGCGGTAAGGGAGCCAATCAGGCCGTTGCCGCTGCGCGCATGGGTGCGCGCACGTGCATGATCGGCGCTGTTGGGCGCGATACCTTTGGCGATGCGCTTGTGGCAGGGCTCCAAGATGCCGGCGTGGGCGTTGAGTTCGTGACACGTCTCGACGACGTGGAGACCGGTACTGCGACTATCATTCGCTGTGAGAGCGACAACCGCATCGTGCTGTCGTCGGGCGCCAACCATGCGCTTGCGGGCGAGGACGTTGCCCGCGCACTGAGGCGCTTGGTGGCCGACGAGCTCGACGGCGATGCCAGCGAGATTGCCCCGGCTGCTGGCGGCGTCTTTATCGCCCAGGGCGAATGTGACCTTGCGGCGACGGCCGGGGCGCTTGCTTGCGCTCACGAGCTGGGGTTCTATACGATCTTTAACCCGGCGCCCGCCTGCGACCTGCCGGCAGGAGCGTGGCCAGCGGTCGACCTGGTCTGCCCCAACGAGACCGAGTGCCAGGTACTGACGGGCATTCTGCCCACGGATGATGCGAGTTGCGTCGCCGCGCTCAATGCGCTGCTCGACAAGGGCGCCGGGGCTGCGGTCATCACGTTGGGCGGCGCCGGCTCGGTTACGCTCGGCGATGGCGGTGAGCCGCTGCGCATGCCGGCGCTTTCGAGCGCGGTGGTCGATACGACGGCCGCGGGCGATACGTTTATCGGCGCGTTGGCGGCGGCTCGTCTGGAGGGCCTGCCGCTCTTTGAGTGCATGGCGGCGGGTGCTCGCGCCTCGGCGGTGACGGTGTCGCGCCTGGGCGCTCAGCAATCAATTCCCACGCGTGCGGAAGTCGAGCACAAGTTTGGTTTAGACGGTTTGGATGTAGACGGAGAAGCGGAGTAGAACAATGGCAACCAAGAAGCTGATCCTTGATCTGGATATGGGCGTGGACGATGCGATGGCGCTTGCCTATGCCATCGCGAGCCCCGAGGTTGAGCTCGTGGGCATCACCACGTGCTTTGGTAACGTGCGCGTCGACCAGTCGGCGCATAACTGCCTGGCGGTGCTCGATCTGCTGGGTCGCCCCGAGGTTCCGGTGTACCTGGGCGCCGATCGTCCCATTAAGGCGACTGAGCCCTATACACCGCCGGCGTCCACCACGCTCATCCACGGCAAGAACGGCATTGGCGGGGCGAGCGTGCCCGCGTCGCCGTACGAGCCGGTGGGGGCGACGTCGGCCGACGGTAACGCGGCGGTCGATTATCTGATTGATGCCGCGCGCACCTATGGCCCCAATCTGATCTACGTGGCGACCGGTCCGCTCTCCAACCTGGCACTTGCCTTGGAGCGCGATGCGGCGGCGATGATGTCCATCGGTCGCGTGGTCGTGATGGGCGGCGCCCTGACCGTGCCCGGAAACGTGAGCGCGGGCGCTGAGGCCAACATGGCAAGTGATCCCGAGGCGGCCGATGCCGTGCTGCGTTCGGGTCGCAAGCTCACCATGGTGGGCCTGGACGTGACGCATCGCGTGGTGCTTACGCGTCGCGACATTGCCGGCTGGACGGGCTCGGGCACCATGGCGGGCTGCGCATTTGCGAGCATGGTCGAGCACTACATTGGCTCGTACGAGATGAACGCACCCTACCTGGGCGGCAGTGCGCTGCACGATCCGCTGGCCGTTGCCGTGGCGATTGACCCCACGCTCGTGGGCGCGCTCGGCTGCAATCTGCGTGTTGACCTGCTGGGCGAGTATCGCGGCCGCACCATTTGCGATGAGCGCCGTGTGGCCGACCCCGACAAGAGCGCACTCGTGGCGCTGACCGTGGATGCCCCGCGCTTCCTGTCCGAGTTCAAGACGCGCATGGCCCGTGTCCTTGGCTAAGTTGTCTTTTTGGGACGGGGCTTTTTTGACTGTTATGATTGGTGCGACCATTCGAACCAGCTAAAAGAGCCCGTCCCAAATTGACTACCGAGAGGATCTGCCATGGAGCGCATTGCGAGCTTTTCCGTTGACCATCTGTTGCTTGAGCCCGGCGTGTATGTGAGCCGCATCGACCGCGATCCGGCGACCGGTGCCGCCGTCACCACGTTTGACCTGCGCCTGACCACGCCCAACAAGGAGCCGGTCATGAACACGGCCGAGTGCCACACCATCGAGCACCTGGGCGCGACGTTCCTTCGCAATCATGCCGAGTGGTCGAGCCGCATTGTCTACTTTGGCCCCATGGGATGCCGCACGGGCTTTTACCTGGTTGTGTTTGGCGAGGTGACGAGCGAGGAGATCCTGCCGCTCGTGCGTGAGCTGTTCGAGTTTGTCGCCGGCTTTGAGGGCGATGTCCCCGGTGCCGCTCCCGAGGAGTGCGGTAACTACCTGGACCAGAACCTCCCCATGGCCAACTGGCTTGCGCGCCGCTACCTCGACCGCGACCTGGCCGATATCGACGAGAAGCACCTGCACTATCAGCAGGCGTAAGGGCTTTATCGCCCAAAACGCGCGCATTGGGCGCCTTTTTGCTGAGTGGTCGGGACGAGTGTTTAAAATCGCTTATGTTTGTTCTAGAATGTTCATACTGTCACATAAACGAACAGGAGCGAACATGCATATCTACTCTGTCAACGATCCCGAGTTCAAGTCCTATGGCAACGTTTGGGATAACGTTCCGTCCGAGCTTACGTCGCCCGTGCTCGAGGCGCTCTCTGCCACGCCCATTCCCGAGGGCAGCAAGTACGTTGCGAGTGCGCCGGAGCTCGAGGACGTCAAGGATGCCGACAAGCTTGGCTTTCTCATGTTTGGTGGCCGTCCCTTCCAGCTCGGCTGGTGCAACGGCCACAATACACGACTCAACTGCCTGGAGTATCACCGCGCGAGCGAATTCAACTTGGGCGCTCGCGACTTTATCCTGCTCGTGGCGCATCGCTGGGAGATCGAGGACGGCAAGCTCGACACCGCGTGCGTCAAGGCGTTTCGCGTGCCGGCGGGTACGGTCGTCGAAGTCTTCAACACCACGCTCCACTACACGCCGTGCATGGTCGACGACGGTGGCTTCCAGGTGATGGTGGCGCTGCCCGCCGGCACCAACGGCCCGCGCCCCGAGGCTGCGGCCGACATGCCCACGGCCGGCGACAGCTACTGCTACTGGAAGGCCGACAAGTGGGTTCTCTGCCATGCTGACAGCCCCAAGGCTGCCGAGGGCGGCTACGTAGGCCTCATCGGCAAGAACCTCGACATCACCGTGGACTAGAATCTTCCGTCTCGATCTGTAACATCTAGCGGGCTAAATCGTCTCTACCTGTTACAGATTTAGACAAACTGCAGGGGACAGACCGAACAATCTCGATCTGTAACACCAGGCCCGGTTTTGACGGCCTAGCTGTTACAGATCGAGACAAAACGGGCCCAAACCACCACAAAGGTGCCTGTCCCCATTGCGGTGGCTGCCTAGAGTTGGCTGCGCAGATAGTCAGCCATATATGGAACGGCGAAACGCACGTAACCGCGGCGCGCCTGTTCGATTACGCCGGCGTCGATGAGGCGCCGGCGATACTTTTGCGCATAGTCGGGTGTGACTGACATACGTTTCGCTACATCGGAAATGCGCGAAACGGCGTCTTCGTCATCAGTCATTGCGTCGAGAAACGCGACGTCTTGGTCCGATAGCGCGGCGAGCGTCGTTTCACAAACATCGTTTTCGAAATCGGCTTTTGACGCTTCGATAGCTCCGTCGACTTGCTCTGGCGTTACGTGTTCTCCTGTCTTGCAGCGATTGCCGATGTTATAGCCGATGAGCTGCAGCATATAGGGCGAGCCTTGGGTTGCGCGAGCGGCACGGAGGCGAAGATCGCCTGGAATATCAAGGTCGAGCTCTTCGAAAGCCCGCTGATAATAGGCATCGACATCTCCGACTGAAAGCGGTTCGAGCGTGACCTTGCGAGCGCGGTTGAGAAATGTCAGCACGCGGTCATTGAGCGTTGCACAGACGGCTCCCGGGAGACCTGCCATAACAAGCGCGACGTTGAGTCCCTCACCGACCAGCTCTTGATAGGCGGTGACGAGCTGTCTAATCTCAGGTGAATTAGCTTGGAGCTCATCGATAAGGATGAGGATGCCGTGCCCCTGCTCGGTCAGCTTGCGCGCCAGCTGCGTGAGTTTGAACTGGAAACTCTTGGTCTCCTGCACATCGCGTGTGAACTCGAGACCGGCTGAGAAGCCGAAGACGCTCAAGCTACCGCCAGAAAGTTTGGGGAGATGACGCTTGCTGACATAAGGCTCGCCTGCTTCTTGGATTTTTTCAACAATGCGCTCAAGCATATCTTCGGAGGCTACGGTGGGTGTGGCGACAACAAAACCGAGCTTGCGTGCGCGGTCGGCAAGTTCCCACAGAAGAACCGTCTTGCCGCTGCCTCGCTGGCCGAGCATGAGCATGGCTCGGTCTCGATTGCCCGGCTCCTGCTCAAGACCGGAGATGAATGTCGAAATCACGTTCCCGCGACCCACCAGATAGGACGGGCGATTTCCAAATGAGGGGGAGAAGATGGTTTCAGTCATAAGTCTCCTTTCCTTTTTTTCCTATTTTTTCCTTTCTTTCCTATTCAGTCAAATGAATTGCTGAGCGAAGGCGGTTACGTAGGCCTCGTCGGCAAAACCTCGGCATCACCTGCGACTAGAATCTTCTGTCTCGATCTGTAACATCTAGCGGGCTAAATCGTCTCTACCTGTTACAGATTTAGACAAACTGCAGAAGCTGACCGAACAATCTCGATCTGTAACATCAGGCCCGGTTTTGGCTGCCTACCTGTTACAGATCGAGATAAACCGCCCCCAACCGCCACAAAGGTGCCTGTCCCCTTTGTGGTGATTGGCGGGCGGGTATCAAAAAGTGTCAGACGGGGCGGCTGTCGAGCACCTGCGTGCGAAAAGGAGTATCGGCCTGCGTCGCTGTCGTTGAGCGAGGCCCTATTTGCGGGGATACTGAAACCACGACAAACAGCGTGCGAAGGGATTGATACATGGCTTTCCGCAATGACTTCCTGTGGGGCGGCGCGACAGCTGCCAACCAGTGCGAGGGCGCCTATAACGTGGACGGCCGCGGCCTTGCCAACGTGGACGTGGCTCCGCACGGCCCCGAGCGCTATGCGGTGGTCTCCGGCCAGCGTAAAATGCTCGACTTCGAGGACGGCTATTACTATCCCGCGCAGACCAGCATCGATTTCTATCACCATTACAAGGAGGACATCGCCCTCTTTGCCGAGATGGGCTTTAAGACCTTCCGCATGAGCCTGGCGTGGACCCGCATCTTCCCCAACGGCGACGAGACCGAGCCCAACGAGGCTGGCCTGGCCTTCTACGAGGACGTGTTCCGCGAGTGTCAGGCGCACGGCATCGAGCCACTCGTGACCATCACGCACTTCGACTGCCCGATTCACCTCATCAAGGAGTACGGCGGCTGGCGCAACCGCAAGCTCATCGACTTCTACAAGAACCTCGCGACCACGATCTTCACCCGCTACAAGGGCCTGGTGAAGTACTGGCTTACCTTCAACGAGATCAATATGATTCTGCACCTGCCGTTTATGGGTGCCGGTCTGGTCTTTGAGGAAGGCGAGAACAAGGAGGCCGTCGAGTACCTGGCCGCCCACAACGAGCTCGTCGCCAGCGCTTGGGCAACCAAGATTGCCCACGAGATCGACCCCGAGGTCAAGATCGGCTGCATGCTCGCCGCAGGTAGCTACTACCCCTACAGCTGCCGCCCGGGCGATGTGCGCCAGGCGCAGCTCGACAATCAGGACAACTACTTCTTCGTCGACGTTCAGAGCCGTGGCTACTACCCGGCCTATGCCGTCAAGAAGCTCGAGCGTCTAGGCATCGATGTGGGCATGACGGACGAGGACCGCGAGATCCTGGCCACTAACACCGTCGACTTCATCAGCTTTAGCTATTACAGCACCCGTTGCTCCGCCGGTGCCAATAACCCCGATGTCGAGCGCACCCAGGGTAACGCCTTCGCCGGCGCCAAGAACCCCTACCTGCAGGAGAGCCAGTGGGGCTGGGCCATCGATCCACTGGGCTTCCGCATTACGCTCAACGACCTGTACGACCGTTATCAGAAGCCGCTGTTTGTGGTTGAGAACGGCCTGGGCGCCAAGGATGTTGTCGAGGAGGATGGTTCCATCAACGACGACTACCGTATCGACTACCTGCGCCAGCATATCGCCGCGATGCGCGATGCGGTGACCGAGGACGGCGTTGACCTGCTGGGCTACACCACCTGGGGCCCGATCGACCTGGTATCCGCCGGTACGGGCGAGATGTCCAAGCGCTACGGCTTTATCTATGTGGATCGCGACGACGCCGGCAACGGTACCCTCAAGCGTTCCAAAAAGAAGAGCTTCGACTGGTACAAGAAAGTTATTGCTTCTAATGGTGAGGACCTTTCCTAAGGAAGCTGAGACACTCAACTTCAGAGTTTCCTAACCAAGGCGCCCGGCGAGCAGTTAATGCTTGCCGGGCGCGTTTGCATCGGGATGCCCATCAAGGAAGTGGCGTTGCGTGTGTCCCTTCTGGGCCATGCGGCTCAAAATCGCGGCGTGATGTGGACGACTGGGGCCGAATTAGCAGCATTTCGAGCTTGGTTTCGATATTGAGACTGGTTCTTTATTAAAAGACGATATGAGAAAGCCATTGGGGTCGCCTCCCCCGCGGCGCAGCTTCTTTCCGCGGGCTCGGGGTGCCACAATGGGCTTTGAGTATCGGCCCGTGCGGTAGCCCTTACCGCACCTGCGGGGAGGAGGCTTCCCATGCCCCATGTTACCTCCATCGGACTGGACGTCCACGCGCGATCGGTCGCCGCCGCGGCGTTCAACCCCTTCACCGGCGAGGTGGTGCACCGCGACTTCGGGACGGACGCCGCCGAGATCGCGGAGTGGGCCCTCGGGTTCGAGGAGCCCAGGGCCTGCTACGAGAGCGGCCCCACCGGCTTCCACATGGCGCGCGAGCTGCGCGCGCTCGGCCTCGACTGCGCCGTGGCCGCCGTCTCCAGGATGCAGAGGCCCGCGGCGGACGCGCGCCGCAAGAACGACCGGCGCGACGCCGAGTTCATCGCGCGCATGCTCGCCACCCACAACATCGTCGAGGTCCCGCTGCCCGACGCGGCGGTAGAGGCCGCACGGGACCTCGACCGCGCCCTCGACGACG